>NZ_JBEYUH010000013.1:0-141419 GCF_040643435.1 Rhodococcus sp. NPDC047139 | reverse complement strand
CGCCCACCCAGTCCCAGAACTCGAACATGTTCGCCGGATCGATGCCGAACTCGACCACCCGCTCGGTGTGCGTCGAGACCGCGACGAAATGTTTCGCCACCGCCTCGTCCCCCAAGGCGTCGACGAGCCAGCGGCGGGCGGCGGTGGCATTGGACAACGTCTCGACCGTGGAGAAGGTCTTCGACGCCACGATGAACAAGGTGGTCGCCGGATCCAGCCCGGTCAACGCGGCGGTCAGATCGGCCGGGTCGACGTTGGAGACGAACCGGGTGGCCGGGCCGTCGTGGAAGCGGCGCAGCGCCGCGGTGACCATCGCCGGACCCAGATCCGAACCGCCGATGCCGATGTTGACCACCGTGGCGATCGGCCGGCCGGTGGCACCGCGCCAGTCGCCGCTGCGGATCCGGTCGGTGAACTCACCCATCCGATCGAGCACGGCGTGGACCTCGGCGACCACATCGACCCCGTCGACCACCAGTGTCGCCTCACGCGGCAGGCGCAACGCGGTGTGCAGCACCGCCCGATCCTCGGTCACGTTGATGTGCTCACCCGAGAACATCGACTCCCGAACCGCAGCCACACCCGCCTGCTCCGCCAACTCCAGCAGCGACCGCACCACCGCGCCGTCCACACGCTGCTTGCTGAGATCGACGACCAGATCCCCGGCCGCCACCGTCAACTCCGCGACACGATCGGGTTCGGAACCGAACAACTCCCGCAACGACACCGAACCGAGCCGATCACGATGGCCCTCCAGAGCCTCCCACGGTGCCGTTTCGGTTACGTCGCTCATGGGATCGACAGTAGTGCGCCCCGACGCGGCCTGCCCGGTTTGTGACGGCAGGGATCATCGGGTTTCCGGCAGAACCCGGCTGTGGCGCGCATGATAGGGCACATGGATGCTGCAGAACTGATTCGGTCCGTCCCCACCGACCTGTTCCTCGGCGGTGAATGGGTTGCGGCCGAGAACGGAGCCACATTCGGAGTCCACGACCCCGCGACCGGTGACGAACTCGCGCGGGTCGCCGATGCCGGGCCGGGCGACGCGATGCGTGCCCTCGACGCGGCAGTAGCCGCCGGTCCGCAATGGGCGGCGACCCCACCGCGCGAACGCGCCGAGATCCTGCGGGCGGTTTGGCAGAAGATCACCGACCGCGCCGAGGACTTCGCGATGCTGATGACACTCGAGATGGGCAAGGCGCTGCCCGAGAGCCGGTCCGAGGTGACCTACGGCGCCGAGTTCCTGCGATGGTTCTCCGAGGAAGCGGTCCGCATCTCCGGTCGCTATACGCCGGCACCGGCCGGAACCGGCCGCGTCCTCGTGACCAAACAGCCGGTCGGTCCCTGCCTGGCCATCACACCGTGGAACTTCCCGCTCGCGATGGGCACCCGCAAGATCGGGCCGGCTCTCGCCGCAGGTTGCACGATCATCGTCAAACCCGCCTCCGAGACACCGTTGACGATCCTGTTGCTCGCCCGGCTCTTCGAAGAAGCGGGGCTGCCCACCGGGGTTCTGTCCGTACTGCCCTCCTCGCACGCCGGCGAGGTGACCGGTCCACTCCTCGAGGACCCGCGGCTACGCAAACTCACGTTCACCGGCTCGACCGAGGTCGGACGCACACTCGCCGAGAAGGCCGGCCGGTCGCTGCTGCGAACCTCTCTCGAACTCGGCGGCAACGCCCCCTTCATCGTCTTCGAGGATGCCGATCTCGACGCTGCGGTCGAAGGTGCGGTGGCGGCCAAGCTCCGCAACGGGGGAGAGGCATGCACGGCGGCGAACCGCTTCCACGTCGCCAACTCGGTGCGCGAGGAGTTCGTCGCCAAGCTCACCGAGCGCATGGCGTCGTACAAGCTCGGTCCGGGAACCGAACCGGACGCGACTCTCGGCCCCCTCGTCAACGAGAACCAGCAGAAGACCGTGATCGAACTCGTGCAGGACGCGGTGTCGGCGGGCGCCGAAGTGCGTCTCGGCGGAGAGGCCCTCGACGGCCCGGGATGGTTCTATCCCGCCACCGTGCTCGACGACGTGCCGCACCAGGCCCGAATCCTGAAGGAGGAGGTATTCGGACCGGTTGCCGCGGTCACCGGCTTCGACACCGAGGAGGAAGCGGTCGCTGCGGCGAACGACACCCGATACGGTCTGGCCGCCTATATCTTCACGCGCGACCTCGACCGGGCCCTGCGCGTGTCGCATGCACTCGAATCCGGCATCGTCGGTGTCAACCGCGGCGTCGTCTCCGACGTCGCGGCACCGTTCGGCGGCATCAAGGATTCGGGCCTGGGGCGCGAGGGCGGCACCGAAGGTATCGAGGAATTCCTCGAGACCAAGTACATCGCCCTGCAGTGACAGGAGCGCGGAGTCAGTGACCCAGACGGCCACGCCCGAGGCGAAGCAGGAGCATCGCCAGGGTGTGGCCTTCCTGGCCCAGCTCGCTGAACCGCTCGAGAACCTTCATCTCGCGGCTGTGCACGAGACGGGTACCGCCGGAGGCCATCCGGGTGCGTCCGATCATGCGGGACACTTCGGTGCGCCGCTTGACCGCAGCGAGGATCTCGGCGTCGAGACGGTCGATCTCCTTGCGGAGTTCCTCGATCTCGGCTTCGGTCGGCACGGCTGCGTCGGCGGGCTCGCCGGAAATGGAAGCATCGATGGGCGTGCTCATGTCGTCTCCTCGCATCTGTTTCTGAATATTCGCCCGTCTGGAGCGGCTGTCAGCGGTATCGGGTGAGGTCGACGGTCGGAAAACGACAGTGACAACCGGAACTCGATCCGAGCCTGCGAAGGACAGATGACATGGTGTCCAGTTTGCCACTTACCAGGTCGGCGCTGCCACTCACCCTGATCGGGCCGGAGGCGGGATCCCATGTCCGGACGGTCCGGTAGTTTGGTGAAACGATGAACACTCCCGTCGCGCTCGCAAACTCCCACCCCGGATCCGATGCTCTTCTCGAGGGGCTCAATCCGCAGCAGCGGGAGGCGGTCACGCACGAAGGGGCCCCGCTGTTGATCGTTGCGGGCGCCGGCTCGGGCAAGACGGCGGTCCTCACGCGCCGCATCGCCTATCTGCTGGCCGAGCGCGGCGTCGCACCCGGCCAGATACTGGCCATCACGTTCACCAACAAGGCCGCGGCCGAGATGCGCGAGAGGGTGGCCGCGCTGGTGGGGCCGCGGGCGAATGCGATGTGGGTGTCGACCTTCCACTCGAGCTGTGTACGGATACTCCGCGCACAGGCGGGCCTGCTCACGGGGATGAACTCGAATTTCACGATCTACGACGCCGACGACTCCCGTCGTCTGCTCACGATGATCGCGAAGGATCTCGAACTCGACACCAAGAAGTATTCCGCCCGGTTGCTGTCCACCCAGATCTCGAACCTCAAGAACGAGTTGATCGGGCCGGAGGAGGCCGCGCACGACGCGGAGAACGATGCGGCCGCGACAGAACTCACTCGCGTCGTGGCGCGGGTCTACGCGCACTATCAGCAGCGGCTGCGAACGGCCAACGCCTTCGACTTCGACGACCTCATCGGCGAGACGGTGGCGCTCCTGCAGGCGCACCCGCAGGTGGCCGAGTACTACCGGCGTCGTTTCCGTCACGTCCTGGTCGACGAGTACCAGGACACCAACCACGCGCAGTACGTGCTCGTGCGCACCCTCGTGGGCGATCAGGAGGAGGAAGCTGCGGTTCCTCCGAGCGAGCTGTGTGTGGTGGGCGACGCCGACCAGTCGATCTACGCCTTCCGTGGCGCCACGATCCGCAACATCGAGGAGTTCGAGCGCGACTATCCGCAGGCGCGGACGATTCTGCTCGAACAGAACTACCGCTCCACTCAGAACATCCTGTCGGCGGCGAACTCCGTCATCTCCCGGAACACGGGCCGGCGGGAGAAGCGGCTGTGGACCGATTCGGGCGAGGGCGAACTCATCACCGGTTACGTCGCCGACAACGAGCACGACGAGGCTCGGTTCGTCGCGGCCGCGATCGACCGTCTCGTCGACGCCGGCGACACGACCTATTCCGATATCGCGGTGTTCTACCGGACCAACAACGCCTCCCGTGCGTTCGAGGACGTCTTCATCCGGGACGGTGTGCCCTACAAGGTCGTCGGTGGTGTGCGCTTCTACGAGCGCAAGGAGGTCCGCGACATCGTCGCGTACCTGAAGGTGCTCGACAATCCGGACGACACGGTGAGCCTGCGGCGCATCCTCAACACCCCTCGACGGGGTATCGGCGATCGCGCCGAAGCGTGCGTGGCGGTCCATGCGGAGCGGCTCGGCGTGAGTTTCGGGCAGGCCCTCGTCGATGCTGCCGCAGGTAAGGTCGCGCTCCTGAACACCCGGGCGCAGAAGGCGATCGCCGGTTTCGTCGAGATGATGGACGAACTGCGGGCGATGCTCGTCGCGAACGACGCCGACGGCAACGACATGGCGGATATCGGCGATGTGGTCGAGGCCATCCTCGAGCGCACCGGATACCGCGCCGAGTTGTCGGCGAGCGACGACCCCCAGGACGGTACCCGACTCGACAACCTTCACGAACTCGTCAGTGTGGCAAGAGAATTCAGTGCCGACGTACGTAACGCCGCCGGGATCGTCGAGGACGAACGCGAGGAGGGCGATCCCGAACCGGGTTCGCTCGCGGCGTTCCTCGAGAAGGTTTCGCTGGTCGCCGACGCCGACCAGATTCCCGAGAACGACTCGGGTGTTGTCACCCTGATGACCTTGCACACGGCGAAGGGCCTCGAGTTCCCGGTCGTGTTCGTCACCGGTTGGGAGGACGGCCAGTTCCCGCACATGCGCGCACTCGGCGATCCGGCGGAATTGTCCGAGGAACGGCGACTTGCGTATGTGGGGATCACTCGTGCCCGGCGTCGCCTCTACCTCACGCGGGCTGTTCTGCGTTCGTCCTGGGGGCAGCCGCTCACGAATCCGGAATCCCGTTTCTTGCAGGAGATTCCGCAGCATCTGATCGACTGGCAGCGTCTCGAGCCTGCGCCCGCGCGCGGGCACGCCATCGGTTCCGGAACGGGCTCGCGCTTCGGTGCGGGAGAGGGGCGACGGGGCGAATCGGGCTCCGGTTCGGCCGGTTTCGGTGCTGCCCGCGGACGCAACAATCACCTGGTGCTCGCCGTCGGCGACCGGGTCAGTCACGACAAGTACGGTCTGGGAACGGTGCTCGAAACCCGCGGGTCGGGCCCCACCGCCACCGTTGTGATCGATTTCGGCAGTGCGGGGAAGGTGCGCCTGATGCTGGTCGGCGGCGTGCCGATGGTCAAGCTGTGATGCAGTGCTGCGCGTGATGCGCTAGCGGACGCGGCGCACCGGTCGTGCTGCCCATCCCGGACAGCCCCGGTGGCTCGGGGCTCAGTGGCGTTGCATACCGAGCGCGATACCGCGCGTGGCGAGCCACGGGACCGGGTCGATCTTGTCGACGCCGTTGAGGTGCACCTCGAAGTGCAGGTGGGGTCCGGTGGAGAAGCCCCGATTACCCATGGTGGCGATCTGGTCGCCGGCCATGACCCGCTGTCCCACGCTGACCAGGGACTGATCGATGTGTCCGTACACGGTGACGGTGCCGTCGTCGTGGAGGAGCCGGATCCACATGCCGAATCCGGAGGCCGGGCCGGAGTCGATCACTTCGCCGTCGGCCACCGCGTAGATGGGGGTGCCGATCGGGCCGGCGATATCGATACCGGCATGGAGCGTTCCCCAGCGGGCACCGTAATGCGAAGTGAACGAGCCGATGGCCGGGAGGGCGAACAGGGGGCGGCGTGCCGCGGCCTCACGAGCGGCGCGTTCCTCACTGAAGCGTTGGCCCTTGGCCAGAAGATTCGAGAACTGCGACAGGTCGTTCGGGTCGGCGATGTTGAGCACCTGCGGAGCCTGCGACGGTTCGGCGTCGGTGTCGGCGCTCGGTGCGAACTGTGCGGCCTGGGGCACTGCGGTGGCGGTGATGACGGATGAATCGGCTTCACCTGCGGCGAGGGCGACTTCGGAGTGTTCGGCGTTCTGGCCCGGGCCTCCGTTGGCGGCGGCCTGGCCTGCTGCGACGACGGCGCCGGCGGCGACTGCGAAGACTGCAGCGCGGCCCTTGAGGGCGGTGGGGGGAGTGGGCAATCGATGGGCTCCACCGCGCGGAGCGGGAGCGTCTACATCGTCGGAGTGATCTTCGGGAGAGCGATTGTCACGCGCGGCGCGACCGAAGGAGTCGGAGTAATAGGTCGGTTCGAGGCCCGGGCCGGTGTTGCGGAAGTCCATGGTGGCCGCTTCCCAGGGATTCCAGTCGTCTGGGGCCGAGTCGGGACGGCGGGTTCGGCTGTCGGCACTCGGACTGCCTGAGCGCATCGCCATTCTCCGTTCGTGACCTCATCGTTACTTCGACCAGGCGACGGTAACGAAGCGATCGCGGAGGTGGCAAGCCGTAGTTCGCCCGAAGGACGTTATGTGAGCGGCATCACAGTGCAAACCGGGGCAAATTGGGACATCGCCCAGAGCGCGGGCCGTCAAACATCATTTTCCGAGATGTCACGGACTCGTTGCGCACCCCTCGCAGCGGGATGCCGGTGTGAGGGGGTATGCGGCGACCTGTCATTCTGAACCGGGTGCTCCTCCCCGCTCGTGCGCGGGAGGGGAACTGCGAAGTCGTTCCCGGACCGACGTGCGCGTGACCTGTGACACATGGGACTACCACGCGTGATCCGCGGCCCGGCCGAGTAACTAGAGTCCGAAAACGACCCGCTCGATACCCCGGAGCGGGCGTGAACGCAGACGAGACGGTGAGCAGATGGATCTCTTCGAATACCAGGCGAAGGAACTCTTCGCCAAGCATGACGTGCCGACGTCGGCCGGCCGTGTTACCGACACTGTCGCCGGTGCCCGCGAGATCGCGGAGGAAATCGGCAAGCCGGTGATGGTCAAGGCGCAGGTCAAGGTCGGTGGCCGCGGCAAGGCCGGTGGCGTGAAGTACGCCGCCACCGCCGATGACGCACAGACCCACGCCGAGAACATCCTCGGCCTCGACATCAAGGGTCACATCGTCAAGAAGCTCCTGGTCGCCGAGGCGAGCGACATCGCGGAGGAGTACTACATCTCCTTCCTGCTCGACCGCACCAACCGCACCTACCTGGCCATGTGCTCGGTCGAGGGTGGCATGGAGATCGAAGAGGTCGCCGCCACCAAGCCGGAGCGTCTCGCCAAGATCGCCGTCGACGCCGTCAAGGGTGTCGACCTCGCTTTCGCACGTGAGATCGCCGAGAAGGGCCACCTTCCCGCCGAGGTTCTCGACGCCGCTGCCGTGACCATCCAGAAGCTGTGGGAGGTCTTCGTCAAGGAAGACGCTCTCCTCGTGGAGGTCAACCCCCTCGTCCGTACGCCGGACGACCAGATCCTCGCCCTCGACGGCAAGGTCACCCTGGACGCCAACGCCGACTTCCGTCAGCCCGGCCACGCCGAGTTCGAGGACAAGGACGCTACGGATCCCCTCGAGCTCAAGGCCAAGGAGAACGACCTCAACTACGTCAAGCTCGACGGCGAGGTCGGCATCATCGGTAACGGCGCCGGTCTGGTCATGTCGACCCTCGACGTCGTCGCCTACGCGGGTGAGAAGCACGGCGGCGTCAAGCCCGCCAACTTCCTCGACATCGGCGGCGGCGCCTCCGCGGCCGTCATGGCCGCCGGTCTCGACGTCATTCTGAACGACGCGCAGGTCAAGAGCGTGTTCGTCAACGTCTTCGGTGGAATCACCGCCTGCGACGCGGTTGCGAACGGCATCGTCAAGGCTCTCGAGATCCTCGGCGACGAGGCCAACAAGCCGCTGGTCGTCCGTCTCGACGGAAACAACGTCGACGAGGGCCGCCGCATCCTCGCCGAGGCCAACCACCCGCTGGTCACGGTCGTCGCCACCATGGACGAGGCTGCCGACAAGGCTGCCGAACTCGCCTTCGCAGCGAAGTAAAGGGACACACAGAACAATGGCAATCTTCCTTACCAAGGATTCCAAGGTCATCGTCCAGGGCATCACCGGTGGCGAGGGCACGAAGCACACCGCGCTCATGCTCAAGGCCGGTACCCAGGTCGTCGGCGGCGTGAACGCACGCAAGGCCGGCACCACGGTTTCGCACACCGACAAGGACGGCAACCCGGTCGAGCTGCCCGTCTTCGGTTCCGTCGCCGAGGCCATGAAGGAGACCGGAGCGGACGTCTCGATCGCGTTCGTTCCCCCGGCCTTCTCGAAGGACGCCATCGTCGAGGCCATCGATGCGGAGATCCCGCTGCTCGTCGTCATCACCGAGGGCATCCCGGTGCAGGACAGCGCGTACGCGTGGGCCTACAACGTCGAGAAGGGCAACAAGACCCGCATCATCGGCCCCAACTGCCCCGGCATCATCACCCCGGGTGAGGCGCTCGTCGGCATCACGCCGGCAAACATCGCCGGCAAGGGCCCGGTCGGCCTCGTGTCCAAGTCGGGCACCCTGACCTACCAGATGATGTACGAGCTGCGCGAGTACGGCTTCTCGACCGCCATCGGCATCGGCGGCGACCCGGTCATCGGCACCACCCACATCGACGCCATCGAGGCGTTCGAGAAGGACCCGGAGACCAAGGTCATCGTCATGATCGGCGAGATCGGCGGCGACGCCGAGGAGCGTGCGGCCGACTACATCAAGGCTCACGTGACCAAGCCGGTCGTCGGCTACGTCGCGGGCTTCACCGCTCCCGAGGGCAAGACCATGGGCCATGCCGGCGCCATCGTCTCGGGCTCCTCGGGCACGGCCCAGGCGAAGAAGGACGCTCTGGAAGCGGCCGGTGTCAAGGTCGGCAAGACGCCGTCCGAGACCGCCGCACTCGCTCGCGAGATCCTGAAGTCGCTCTGACGACAACTTCACCGCCCGTGCGCGTTTCGGGTAGCTACGGCTACCGGAAGCGCGCACGGGCGTTTCAGGTGTCGATCCAGTCGACGCCCGCGGGTTCGAGTTCGCCCGCACCGGACGTCAGTGACGCCACCCATCCCTCGAGCTCGCCGCGCTCTCGCCCCGCGACAGTGAAGACCACCCTGTCCGCATAGGCGACGTCGAGCACCGCGACCCCCCTTCCCCGGAGTTCCGCTTCCACACGGCCTGCCTCCGCGTGGTCGATGGCGAGGGTGAACTTCTCCTGCTGCGTGCGCTCGACGAGGGTCGCGTCGTCCAGCGCTGTGGCGACCGCACCCGAGTACGCGCGCACCAGCCCGCCCGCACCGAGTTTGATACCGCCGAACCACCGGGTCACCACCACCGCGACGTTCACGAGATCCCGATGGTGCAGGACCTGCAACATGGGGATTCCGGCAGTGCCGCCGGGTTCACCGTCATCGCTCGACCGCTCTGCACGAGTCGAGGGAGCATCTCCCACCACGAACGCCCAGCAATGGTGCCGGGCATCGGGATACAGTCGGCGTTGTTCGCCGACGAAAGCGAGTGCGGCGTCGGCTGTGTCGATACGACGAACGGCCGCGAGGAAGCGCGAGTGCTTGACTTCCGTCTCGACCACGACATCGGGACCCGGAGCGAGAGTGTGCGGCATGGCCCCCATTCTCTCGGGTACTCCCTAGGCTGTTGACTGCAGGACAGTGACCGACAGACGGACCGACGGCAGGAGAATCGATGACCTTCCCCGCAGGCACATCTGGCCAGAGCAAGGTGGTGCCGCTACTGCTGCCCCTCGCGGTTGCCGTGCTCGGTGCCGTGAACTTCCTGCTCGGCCTCACCCCGTTCGTGACCATCACCTTCGGCTCACAGGTGGCGCTGTCCTCGTTCGATTTCGGCTTCGCGGTGGTGCCACTGGCGTTTCTGCTCTTCGGTGGCGTGAGCGCCGCGTTGTCGCTGCTTCCGGGCCAGGACCTGCGTGCCGTGACCGTCGCGGCGACGGGCGTCGGCTTCCTCACGTCCTTGTTCCAGCTGTTCCACCTGCCCGAGGACACCGGAATCGCATGGGGCGGTGTGACGATCCTCGTCCTCGGCTTCCTGCAGTTCGCGCTGGCGCTCCTGGGGTTGCTGTTCGGTCTCGGCATCCTCGTCTCCGGCCGGTCGGATAAGCGCGGCGGCTACGGCTTTCCGCAGGGTGCCGGTCAATACCAGGGATTCGGAGGCGTCCCGGGGTCCGGTCAACCGCAGGGCTACGGACCGCCTCCGGGTTACGGCACCCAGCAATCGGGGGCAGAAGGTGGGCAGTCGCGGCTCGGAGGGTCTCCGGGCCAGCAGGCGTCGAGCGGTGAGTACTCCGGGGGACAGCAGTTCAGCGGTGCCCAGCCGTATCCGGGCGGTCAGCAGTACGGCGGTGCCCAGCAGTACGGCGGTGCCCAGCAATATCCGGGCGGTCAGCCGTATCCCGGTGCTCAGCAGTATCCGGGCGGTCAGCAGTACGGCGGGGCCCAGCAGTATCCGGGCGGCCAGCAGTACGCCGGTCAGCAGTACTCGGGTGCCCAGCCGACTCAGCAGTATCCCGTACAGCAGTCATCCGAGACACAGGACTCGGCAGAGCACACCGAGGGCGCGCACACCGGCACTGCGCAGGAGCGGACCGAAGCCGACACCGATACGGCCGGAACCGAAGGCCACGAGAGCACCGGCACGTCCACCGCCGGTGACGAGGACAGCACACAGGTCTTCCGCGCACCGGACGACCAGCGGTGATCGGCGCGCCTGACACCACGGCGGACGTGTCGATGTCACCCTCGATTCGATGACATCGACGCTCGGCCGGTCCACCCGGCACGTTCCACCCGGCGACCGCGCGGATCCGGAGCGCTTCCGCATCCTGATCGGCACTGCGGCGCGCGTTCCAGCGGTGACGCTCGCCGTCGTCGCGACCATCGTGGTGACGACGATGGTCGTCGCCAACAGTGATCTCACCGGCATCTACGCCGCCGTTGCAGGGGCCTGGCTCGCGCTGCACCAGGTGACTCTCACGATCGACGACACCTCGCTCGGCGTGCTTCCGCTGCTGCCCACGGTGATTCTGGTGTGGCAGGCGGCGCGCGGATGCGCATCCGCAGCCGAGGCGATCGTCGAGAACAGCGGATACGCGCTCGATCGGCAGGACGTCTCGCGCATCACTGTCGCAACGCTCGCGGGTCCGCTGCTGGTGACCTCGGCTGCGTTGATCGTGCTGCAGGACGCAGCGAGCGTGTTGCCGGTGACGCCTCCGAACCCCGCTGCCGCACTGGCCTGGGTCACCGGGATCTACCTGCTCGCATGTGTCATCGGGATCGGGTTCCACGTGTGGAGACCGCTGGTGCGGTACTACTCCGTTCCCGAGTGGCTCGTGCTGGCCTTCCGCCCCGCGCTGCGTGTTCTGCTGGGGATGTTCGCGCTCGGTGGGGTCGCGGTGGTCGCCGGACTGCTGTGGTCGTGGGACGTCGTCGGTGAGCTGCTCTCGCGCGGCGACCACTGGACCGGCGTGCTGGGTCTGACGGTGATGTCGATCCTGTATCTGCCCAATGTGATCATCGGTGCTGCCGCCGTCCTGGCAGGCAGCACCGTTCATTTCGGCGATCTTCATCTGAGCCTGTTCGAGGCGACGGGAGGCGACCTTCCGGCGCTGCCGGTGCTCGCGGCGATCCCGTCGGGTCCGGCCGAGGTCTTCTGGCCGGTGCTGCTGGCCGTTCCGGCGACGATCGCGGCGCTACTCGGCCGCTTCGCCGCCCAGCAAACTCTGCAGGCGCAGGCCGACGGCGCACCTGTCGGCAGCGCCGATGCGGCGTGGACGGTGCTCGCTGCCGCGGCGGGGGCAGGTCTCGTCGCGGGGATCGCGACCTGGGTTGCCGGGGGTCCGCTCGGAGTGTTCGGCCTGGTCGGGGCCAATTGGTGGCTCGCCGGCATCCTCGTCTTCGCCTGGTCGGGGTTGCTGGGCATCATCACTGCTCAGCTGCTCATGTGGCGGGAAGGACGATTGGCCGCCGCCGCGCTGCGCGCCGACGCAGTCACGGACGAGGGGAACTCGGACGACGCCGTAGAGGGTGCAGATCCGGCGGACCGTCCTGCCGAGGCTGCACTCGAGATGCCTGAGCCCGAGACTCTTGCGCTGGAGGCTCCTGCGGGGGAGGGGACGAAGGACGACGTGAGGGCCGAGAGCGAGGACTCCGGCGCCTGGGAGGCACAGGCCGAGACCGGCGCTTCCGCCGACCTCGATGTGAGCGGCAGCAGCGATGAGGCCGATGCCGGCAGAGGTGCCGACGTAAAGGGTGACACCGGCAGTGGCGACGAAGTCATCGACGCAGAGGTCCTCGAGATCGAGGACGAACCCGACGAGAAGGCCGCGGACAGGGCTCACAGGAAGACCGCGGACGGGGTGGACGAGGAGGTCGCGGGTAAGGCCGAAAAGGGCGCCGACTAGGCTCTCTTACGGCCGGTCGATCGGCCGACCCACCTCGACCTCCCAGGAGTGGACCCTGACTGCCTCGCGTGACCAGCTGCCGCCCTCCGCGCCGGCGCGGCTCGTCGTCCTCGCTTCGGGCACGGGCAGCCTGCTGCGTTCGCTGCTCGATGCCACTCGGGTCGACGGTTATCCGGCCGCCGTCGTTGCTGTCGGTGTCGATCGCGAATGCCGTGCGGAAGAACACGCGGCCGCCGAGCAGATCCCCTCGTTCCGGGTCGCTCTGCGCGATTTCGAGGACCGCGCTGCATGGGATCGAGCACTGACCGACGCGGTCGCTGCCCACGAACCCGATCTGGTCGTGTCAGCCGGCTTCATGAAGATCCTCGGTCCGGCCTTCCTGGAGCGGTTCGCAGGACGCATCATCAACACGCATCCGGCGCTGCTGCCCTCGTTTCCCGGTGCGCACGCCGTCCCCGACGCTCTGGCGTACGGCGTCAAGGTCACCGGCTCGACGGTGCATCTCGTCGACGGGGGCGTCGACACCGGGCCGATCCTCGCTCAGGAAGCGGTACCCGTTCTCGACGGTGACGACGAGGACACCCTGCACGAGCGCATCAAGGTTGTGGAGCGACGGCTACTGGCCGAGGTGGTCGCCGCCGTCGCCACCCGTGGAGTTGTTTCCGATGGACGAAAGGCCGTGATCCCCGGTGACCGAACGTAAGACTGTGCGCCGCGCGCTGGTCAGCGTGTACGACAAGAGCGGACTGGTGGAGCTGGCGACAGGGCTCCACGCGGCGGGTGTCGAGCTCGTCTCGACCGGCTCCACGGCCAAGACCATCGCCGACGCAGGCGTGCCGGTGACCAAGGTCGAGGAACTGACCGGCTTCCCCGAGTGCCTCGAAGGCCGGGTGAAGACCCTGCACCCGCGCGTGCACGCCGGAATCCTCGCCGACACCCGCAAGCAGGACCACCTCGACCAGATCGCCGATCTCGGCATCGAGGCGTTCGAGCTCGTCGTCGTGAACCTCTACCCGTTCACACAGACGGTCGCCTCGGGTGCGAGCCCCGACGAGTGCGTCGAGCAGATCGACATCGGCGGACCGTCCATGGTGCGCGCGGCGGCGAAGAACCACCCGTCCGTCGCGGTGGTCGTCGACCCGGCGGCCTATGGGGACGTGCTCGCCGCCGTCGAGAGCGGAGGGTTCACTCTCGAGCAGCGCAAGCGCCTTGCCGCACAGGCGTTCCAGCACACCGCCGCCTACGACGTTGCGGTGGCGAGTTGGATGAACAGCGATTACGCGAAGCCCGAAGGCGACGAGTCACAGTTCCCGGCGTGGACCGGCGCTACCTGGACCCGCGCGAATGTGCTTCGCTACGGCGAGAATCCGCATCAGGCCGCGGCCCTGTACGTGAACGAGTCCGGTGAACCCGGGCTCGCGCAGGCCGAGCAGTTCCACGGCAAGGAGATGTCCTACAACAACTATCAGGACGCCGATGCCGCCTGGCGCGCCGCGCACGACCACAGCGAACCGTGTGTCGCGATCATCAAGCACGCCAACCCGTGCGGTATCGCAATCGCCGACGACATCGCGACGGCGCACCGCAATGCGCACGAGTGCGATCCGGTCTCGGCCTTCGGCGGGGTTATCGCCGCGAACCGTGAGGTGAGCGTGGAGATGGCCGAGCAGGTCGCCGAGATCTTCACCGAGGTGATCATCGCCCCGTCGTATGCCGACGGTGCCGTCGACGTGCTCTCCCGCAAGAAGAACATTCGCATCCTGCGCGCCGATTCGCCGAAGTCGGCTCCGGTCGAGATCCGTCAGATCTCCGGTGGTCTGCTCCTGCAGGAGCGCGACGTGCTCACCGCGGAAGGCGACTCCACCGCCCACTGGCAGCTCGCGTGCGGCGAGGCCGCGGACGAGGCCACGCTGCGCGATCTCGAATTCGCCTGGCGCGCATGCCGTGCCGTGAAATCCAACGCGATCCTTCTGGCCTCGGCCGGCGCTACCGTCGGTGTCGGTATGGGCCAAGTCAACCGCGTCGACTCGGCGCGACTCGCCGTGACCCGTGCGGGCGATCGTGTCGCCGGGTCGGTGGCCGCGTCCGACGCCTTCTTCCCGTTCGCCGATGGTCTGCAGGTGCTGACCGAGGCCGGCGTGAAGGCGATCGTGCAGCCGGGTGGCTCGGTGCGCGACAACGAGGTCATCGAGGCCGCTCGTGAGGCGGGTGTGACCCTCTACCTCACCGGTGCGCGGCATTTCGCGCACTAGACGATGACGCGCGGCACCCGCGCGCACTACCGCTCAGGCGGCGTGCGCGTGGGTGCCTTCGTGTGCGGCGGGCTCGACGGTGCGCTGACCGCGACCTTCGGAGATGACCAGCTTGGCCGCGCCGCGGTCGAGCAGCTCGCGGATAAGGTCGGCCGAGGCGGCGCCGCAGTCGGTGCCGCCCACACGGCTCAGATCGATCGTGATCGCGTGACCGGTGAGGTCGTCGGGCAGTTCGGTCGACACGGTGCCGCCGGATTCGATTCGTAGTTTCATGGTGTTCTCCTGTTGAAGTGATCTGTGGTGGGGTGCGGTCGGGGATAGAGAAAGGGCACCCGGGGCGTATGTGCCCCGAGTGCCCGAGAAAGAGTCTTCGTGTGACTTCTATTCTCGGGATCGCTCCGCCGCGACGTGGAAGAAAAGGTGCGAGAACGGTACCGAGCAACCGGCTACGTACATCTGCTTGTATCGCATCGGACCGTACCTTTCTCGTGTGAACCAGCGGGTTAACGGATCACCATACACGAACAACGCGGAATGGACATTTGTGTTTTCCGCGGCGAGACAAACATTTCTCACGACACGTCCGTTTTCTCGCGAGACGTCGGGACTTGACCCTGACGTAGCGTCAGGGTCGATGCTGAACGCATGAGAATCGGAGAACTCGCCCACGCTGCGGAAACCACGGTTCGTGCCGTTCGGCACTACCATCGGCTCGGCCTCATGCCGGAGCCGGCTCGGACACCAGCTGGGTATCGTGTCTACACCGTCGCGGATCTCGTTCGGCTGCTCCGCATTCGCTGGCTCGCCCGGTCGGGTGTCCCCCTCGGCTCGGTGGCCACGGTGCTCGGCGGACGAACCGGCCCACCGGACGCCGAGTCGGAGTCGGATCTGACCGCGGACCTCGAGTCCCTGCTGGCTGCGGCCGATGCCGAGATCCGGACACTGCAGGTCAAACGCAATTCTCTGGCGGAGATGCTTCGCCGTCACCGTAACGGTGAGCCGCTCTCGCCCCTGCCCAAGCCGATCGCCGACGCATTCGACGAACTCATCGACGGCGAGCACGATCCCCGCGTCCGGGCGTTGTTCGAGACCGAACGCGACGGTTGCGAAATGCTCGCGCTGACCGGACAGGCGCCCGCGACATTCTTCGATGCGCTGCACACACTCCTGGAGGAGCC
This sequence comes from Rhodococcus sp. NPDC047139, assembly GCF_040643435.1. NCBI lineage: Bacteria > Bacillati > Actinomycetota > Actinomycetes > Mycobacteriales > Nocardiaceae > Rhodococcus > Rhodococcus sp. NPDC047139. The sequence continues at coordinate 125,616 of NZ_JBEYUH010000013.1, read as the reverse complement.
ACGGCGCAGACACGAGGTCGTGGCCGCCTATCGCCGGTTCGGTGGTCTCGCCGGCCGCGACCCGCGTGATGCCGCGGACGAGATCACAGCCGTCGTCGACGACATGGTCGCCCTCTTCCGCGCTGTTCCGGGCCTGATCGACACGCTCGAAGCCTGGGCCGTCGAAGCCGCGCCGGTGGTCGAGCCGAATCGCGACGCGGTCGCCGAGGTACTGCCCGATCCTGCCCAGCAGGCCGCGGCGCGGGAGATTCTCCGCAGGCTCGCCACTCCGAGTCCTCGATGAACGCCCGCGCGGTCCGCCTCGTCGGCCGGATCCCCGTCACGCTGATGCGTGCGAACGGGCGCACTCTCCGGGCACTGTGGTGCTGGGCCACCCGACGCAGGGTGGGAGCGGGACCCGGTGTCGAGACGATCGGGTACACGCGTGGCACGACGGCCGTGCCGATCGCGTTCGCCGTGGCCTCGCTGGTCGAGATGGGCGTCGTTCATCTGCTGGTGCCGTGGCCGTGGCTGAGGTGGACGCTCCTGTCGGTTTCGCTCTACTCCGTGCTTCTCCTGGCGGGCTGGATCGCGGACCGCATCGTGCATCCGCATCTGGTCACGCGAGACACCGTCGTCATCCGCGACGGTTTCCGGATCGTCGCACAGATCGCTCGCGGCGACCTGCGGCAGTGCGTGCCACGGAAGCGATTCCAGCCCACAGAAGGCGGCGTGGTCGATGATGTGCTTCATTTACCCGGCCCCGACGGCACCGAGATCGACATCGTGCTCGATCGGCCGATCGAGGTCCTCCCACCCGCGCTGTTCGAGCATCGTCGCCGGCCCATGGTCGTGCGCAGGCTCGCGCTCCACGTCGACGATCCGTCGGCCGCCCGGGCGGTTCTCGCCGCCCCCGCTCAGGGCCCTTCGGGGCTCAGCCCTTCAGCTCGTCGAGCCACGCCTCGAAACCGGAGGTGAACTCCTCCGAGAAGGGCAGATCCGCGATGTAGTCGGCGCCCGTCGACTGCTGGTCACCGATGTCCTTGAGCACGTGGTTGGTGTGTGACATGCGCAGCGTCGTCAGGCGGGTGTGGACCAGGGCCGCGTCGAGTGCATCGACGTCCTCGACCCGCACCTGGATGTCCTTGGTGGAGACGCTGGAGAGCACAGCCAGGTCGCCGGCGACCTGTGCGGCGAGCATCCGCGGATCCAGAGCATCCTCCTCCGCGAGGGCCTTCGCGTTCGTCGGCACGAGCCCGGCATTGCGCAGCGGCTCGGGCAGATTGTCGCTGAGCGTGCCGTCGGACCGGAGCGACTCGACCGCGCCGGTGAGCGCGACCCGCAGCTCGTCGGCGATCTGGATCGGGAGCTGCCCCGCGGCGACCACGGCGTCGAGCTGCGCATCGATCTGCGCGGTGAGCAGGTCGAGCAACCGCACGGCGAGCGGTTCGAGCAGACCGAGCCCGCGGATCGAGTCGTTGTCCTGGGCGAGTGACAGTGCGATGAGCGCGCCCTCGCTGTGACCGACGACGTAGAGGCGCTGCGCGTCGACGCCGCGCTGGGCGCCGAGGAACGCGAGGGCATCCGCGGCGGCGTCGATGAAGGTGGAGAAGCCGAGATCTGCGACGTCCTCGACGCTGTACGGACCGAGACCGGTCACACCGCTGCCGAGCTTGTCGTAGCGCAGGCTCGCGAAGCCCTTGCGTTCGAGCACGTCGGCGAGGTGTCGCAGCGTGCCGATCTGCCCCGGCAGCAAAGCACTGTTGCCGTTGCGGTCGGTGGGGCCGCTACCGGCGAGCAGCAGCACCCCGGGTACCGGACCCCTCATGGAGACGGGTACCCGCAGGCTGCCGTGCAGGGTGACGTCGCCGCTGGAAAAGGTGATCTCGGAGTCCGACATGCCATGTGTCTATCAGAAGGCGCCGGACCGGCAGGTATCGAGGGAGCCGGGTGTGCCTCCCGTCGACGGTGGGGACGGTGCGGGGAATGCAGGTGCCGAAACTGCGGTTCGGTCGTACCTTGGGTGAGGTGACGTCACCCACATCGCGCCCGTCCACTCTCGGAGAGCTCCGCGCCTCCGGTCACGTGCACAAGTCCGTCAAGGACGAGATCCGACACAACCTTCTCGCCGCGCTGCGCGACGGGGCCGATCCCTGGCCCGGAATCCTCGGATTCGAGGAGACCGTCGTACCCCAACTCGAACGCGCGCTCATCGCCGGTCACGACGTGGTTCTGCTCGGCGAACGCGGACAGGGCAAGACCCGATTGCTGCGCACCCTGCCGTTGTTGCTCGACGAATGGACCCCGGTCATCGCAGGTTCGGAACTCGGCGAGCATCCCTACGAACCCATCACGCCGGCGTCGGTGCGACGCGCAGCCGAACTCGGCGACGACCTGCCCATCGCATGGCGCCATCGCAGCGAGCGGTATGCCGAGAAACTCGCAACCCCCGACACGTCGGTGGCCGACCTGGTCGGCGACGTCGACCCCGTGAAGGTCGCCGAAGGCCGCAGCCTCGGCGATCCGGAGACGATCCACTTCGGTCTCGTGCCCCGCGCACACCGCGGCATCGTCGCTGTCAACGAACTGCCCGACCTCGCCGAACGCATCCAGGTGTCGTTGCTCAACGTCATGGAGGAACGCGACATCCAGGTCCGCGGTTACACACTGCGTCTTCCACTGGACGTGTTGCTCGTAGCGAGCGCTAACCCCGAGGACTACACCAATCGCGGACGCATCATCACCCCGCTCAAGGACCGTTTCGGCGCGGAGATCCGCACCCACTACCCGACGCGACTCGAGGACGAGATCGCCGTCATCGAGCAGGAAGCGCACCTGCAGGCCCGTGTGCCGGAGTATCTCTTCGAGATCCTGGCCCGCTTCACGCGGTTGTTGCGAGAATCGACGTCCGTCGACCAGCGTTCGGGCGTCTCGGCGCGTTTCGCGGTCGCCGGCGCCGAGACGGTCTCGGCTTCCGCCCTGCACCGCGGTGCGGTCCTCGGCGAGGACGATCCCGTCGCACGCCCCGTCGACCTCGGCACCGTCGTGGAGGTGCTCCGCGGCAAGGTGGAGTTCGAATCGGGCGAGGAAGGACGGGAATTCGAGATTCTCGATCACCTGCTCCGGCGGGCCACGGCCGAGACCGCTCGATCGCGGCTGGCGGGTGTCGACCTGGCGCCGCTGGTCGCCGCTGTGGAAGCGGGTGATCCGGTGGTCACCGGTGAGCGCATCACCGCGAAGGTGCTGCTCGACGAACTCCCCGAACTGCCGGTTCTGGACGTCGTCGCCGAACGCCTCGGTGCCACCGACACCGGCACTCGTGCTGCGGCGGTCGAACTCGCTCTCGAAGGCCTGTATCTGGCGCGGCGCATCGCCAAGGACACCGGCGACGACGGTTCGGCGGTGTACTCCCGATGAGCAGGTCGGCCCGCTACGGTCCGTACGCCGGGGGCGATCCTCTCGCCCCGCCGGTGGACCTGCGCGACGCTCTCGCTGCTATCGGCGACGACGTCATGGCGGGCGCGTCACCGAAGCGCGCCCTGCGGGAGTTGCTGCGCCGTGGTCACGACGAGATGCGCGGCCTGGACAAGATCGCCGCGCAGGCCAATCGGCGCCGCCGCGAACTGATCGACCGCACCAACCTCGACGGCACGCTGCGCGAGGTCCGCGAACTGCTCGACCGCGCGGTGCTCGAGGAGCGTAAGGAACTCGCGCGAGCACTCGACGACGATGCGCGGTTCGCGGAGATGCGGATCGAGGAATTGCCGACGTCGACGGCGCAGGCGGTGCAGGAACTCGCCGACTACGACTGGCGCAGCAATCAGGCGCGACAGGACTACGAGAAGATCCGCGACCTGCTCGGCCGGGAGATGCTCGATCAGCGCTTCGCCGGAATGAAGCAGGCGCTCGAGGGCGCCACCGAGGCCGACCGTGAGCGCATCACCGAGATGCTCAACGACCTCAACGACCTGCTCGACAAGCATGCGCGAGGCGAGGACACCGACGAGGACTTCGAGCAGTTCATGGCCGAGCACGGGGAGTTCTTCCCGGAGAACCCGCAGAACGTCGAGGAACTGCTCGATTCCCTCGCTCAACGGGCAGCGGCAGCCCAGCGGCTGCGCAACTCGCTCACCCCGGAACAGCGCGAAGAACTCGACGCTCTCGCACAGCAGGCCTTCGGATCCCCGACCCTGACGAATCAGCTCGACCGTCTCGACGGCCACCTGCGCGCGGCGCGGCCGGGTGAGGACTGGACGGGTTCGGAGCAGGTGCGGGGTGAACAGGGCATGGGCCTCGGCGAGGCCACGGCGGCCTTGCAGGAGCTGTCGGAGCTCGACCAGCTCGCCGAGCAGTTGTCTCAGCAGTACGCCGGTGCGTCCCTCGACGACATCGACCTCGACGCACTCGCCCGCCACCTCGGGCCCGAGGCCGCCGCCGACGCGCGCACGCTGGCCGAACTCGAGAAGGAACTGCAGCGGCAGGGCTTCTTCGACCGGGGTGCCGACGGGCAGTGGCGGTTGTCGCCGAAAGCGATGCGCCGGCTCGGCGAGGCGGCGCTGCGCGATGTGGTGAATCGCATCTCCTCCCGCACCGGGCAACGCGAATCACGCCGGGCGGGCGTGCTCGGTGAACCGACGGGTGCGTCGAAGGTATGGGAGTTCGGCGACACCGAGCCGTGGGATGTCGTGCGCACCCTGACGAACGCGACCCTGCGCAGCCCCGGCCTGCCCGTGCGGATGTCGGTGCAGGACGTCGAGGTGATCGAGACCGAGCAGCGGACGCAGGCAGCCGTCGCTCTGCTGGTGGATACGTCGTTCTCGATGGTGATGGACGGTCGCTGGGTGCCGATGAAACGTACGGCACTCGCGCTCAACCATCTCGTGTCGACCCGGTTCCGTGGGGATGCGCTACAGCTCATCGCGTTCGGCAGGCATGCCCGCGTGGTTTCGGCGCCCGAACTCGCCGGGCTCGACGGGGTCTACGAGCAGGGCACGAATCTGCACCACGCCCTGATGCTCGCGGGCAGGCACCTGCGCCGCCATCCCAACGCGCAGCCGGTGGTCTTCGTCGTCACCGACGGTGAACCCACCGCACATCTCGAACCGGACGGCTTCGCAGCCTTCGACTATCCGCCGAGCGCCCGCACGCTGGGGCTGACGGTACGCGAGCTCGACCACGTCGCACGGCTCGGCGCCCAGGTCACGATCTTCCGGCTCGGCAGCGATCCCGGACTCGCGCGGGTCGTCGACGTGCTCGCCCGTCGCGCCGGAGGGCGGGTGGTCGCGCCGGACGTCGACGGTCTCGGCGCGGCGGTGGTCGCGGACTACATGCGCGCCCGGCGCCGATCCTGACACCTCAGCGTGTCAGGGACTTCCAGGTGGAGGTGGCGGCGGCGGACAGCAGCACTGCGGTGACCCAGAACACCGATGCAACGCCGGCGACCCCCGCGACGGCACCGGCAGCCAGCGGCACCGCGACCTGGCCGAGACGGTTGCCGGTCAAGCGCACCGCCAGCGCCGAGGCGCGGTCGGACGGTGCGACGAGTTCGACCACCCACGTCATCGTCAGTGGCTGACCCACACCCCAGAACGTTCCGCACACGGCGAGCAGCGCGCCGATGACCCAGGGGTCGGGCACCAGCGGTATCAGCGCGACCGGCATGACCGTTCCTGCGGTCGCGGAGACGAGGAGCCACTTCCGAGAGATATGCCGCAGGGCCCAGGGCAACAGTGCGCGCGAGACGATCGAGGCCACAGTACGAGCGGTCAGCAGGATCGATACCAGGAGCACGCCGAAGCCGAACTGTTCGCCGAGCAGCGGAAGGTAGGCGACGACGAGGTCGACGGATGCGAGGACGACGAGACTCGACAGCATCGCCGCCTTCATTCCCTTCGTGGCGAGCATCGAACGGACCGACTGTGGTGCGCCGTCCTCTGCTGTGCGACCCGACCCGGGTGGTTCGCGCAGACCCAGCACCAGCGGCAGCGCGACGAGCGAGACTGCGGTCATCACCAGCAACGCACCCGTGGTGTCGACCGAGCCGTTCCCGTCGCCGGTGGTCGCGGCGATCGCACCGGCCACCGGCACGCCCACGGCCTGCCCGACCGATACCCCGAGCGTGATGCCCGCGAAACCGCGGTCGAGTCGGCCGGGCGGCGACAGGATCGACACGAATGCCTGCCCGGACACCGTGACCAGCAGTTGCCCGAGTCCGAGCACGATGTTGCCGGCGGCGAGCACTATCAATCCCGAACTGAGCGCGATCAGCGCAGCCCCGGCGGTGGTGACCACGATTCCTGCCCGCAGGATCACCGTCGCATGCCCGCGGTCGACCGCCCGGCCGAGCCGCACCGCGGCCACCAGCGGCACGAGGGCGTAGACGGCGGTGACGACGCCGATCGTCGCCGCATCACCGCCGAGCGCGAGGATCCGATAGGAGACCAGGACGCGGATCGACTGGAACGCGGCGTGCAGCAGAGCGGTGGCCAGGCACAGGTACAGCAGCCAGTGACGAGGAGGGTGGGACATACCTCAGGCGCCGACCGTCACCACCCGGTCGCCGAGCGGCGACCGCAGGGGCACCTCGAGCGTCCCGGCGACGGCGACCATGATGCACATGCGGTCCTGCATCTCGGGAAGCGTGCCGCCGAGCAGCGTCACCGTCACCGTCTCGTCCGTTTCGGTGACGCTCGCGTCCACGCCGAAACACTCGGGGGTACCCGTCTCGAAGTGCAGGGTGATCCGGTCGTCGCTCACGGGTGACCAGGAGGTGACGGTCAGCGGATGCATGTCGACGATGTCCGGTCGCGGCGAGAACTCGGTCGCACCCACCGGAGCAGGGCTCTCGGGCAGCGACGGGACGTCGGGTTCGCCCGGCTCGCAGGCCGCGAGCAGGAGACACGTCGTGACGACCAGCGCTGTCCGAAGTGCACCTGCGATGGAACCCATGGGTTCTACGTTATGCCTGTGCTGTGGGTCCGTTACGCCAGCAGGGCCGCGACCACACCGATCGCGGGGATCGACGCGAGCGTCGTGACGAGCGCGGCGTCGCGCGCGAGCACCGCGCCCCGACCGTAGGCGCCGGCGTAGACGAACACGTTCTGCGCGGTCGGCAGCGCCGCCACCACGACGACTGCGAACAGTGCGTGATCCTCGAGACCGAACAGGAAACGGCCCATGAGGTAGGCGAGCACGGGCTGAACGAAGATCTTCAACACCGACGCGAGCGCGACGTCGCGGCGCGGGCTCGTCCCCTTCTGGAGGACCCGGACGCCCTGGAGCGACAGCCCGAAAGCGAGCAGCGCCCCGGGCACCGACGCGCCGCCGAGCAGGTGGAACGGTTGCATCAGCGCCGCCGGCGGCGTCCATCCGCTGACCGCGATGGCGAGTCCGGCTGCGGCGGCCACGACGATCGGGTTCTTGAACGGCGCGAGCAGTGTGTCGAGGCGCGAGACCCCCGCCCGCATCGTCGACAGGTCGAGCATCGTCAGCGCGATGGGGGAGAGCACGACGATCTGGAACAGCAACAGCGGCGCAACGATCGAGGCGTCCCCGAGCACGAACACCGCGATCGGGATGCCGAGGTTCGCGGAGTTGACGTATCCCGCGCACAGCGCCCCGATGGTCGCCTCGGGTACCGCGCGTCGCAGCCACAGCTTGGCGACGACGAAGTACACGATCGCGACGGCGAAGGCGGTGGCCGCCGCGATGTAGAGATTGGGCGAGAAGATGACCGACAGTTCGGACGTCGCGAGCACGTCGAAGAGCAGCGCAGGGGTGGCGACGAAGAACACGAGCCGGCTGAGCACCGCTTGTCCTTCGTGCCCCAGGGTGCCCAGACGCCCCAGCATGAAGCCGATGGCGATGATCACGAAGATGACACTGAACCCCGCGATCACACCCGACACGGTTGCCTAGTCTAAGGACCCCGTGGATGAATTCCCGAGGCAGGCGGCCGGAGTGCAGTTCTTGTCGATCGGCCCCGAATTTTTCGACGACAACTGCTCACTCGGGAACGTTCATCCACAGGGCGACGATCCGGGGTTCCGCGTCGAGCGGCGGTTGTGCAGGCTTCCGCCATGGGGGAATTCGACGAGCCGTTCAGCGGCACCGATGCGCTGGCCGGGAAGTGCCTGACGCCGTACCGCCTGCGGACCATGCGCCGGCTGCATCGCGACGTGTACATCCATCCGGACGCGGAGATGACTGCGTTGCGGCGTGCGCGTGCGGCGTGGTTGTGGACGCGAGGCGGTGGCGTACTGGCAGGGCTGTCCGCTGCCGCGGTACACGGCAGCAGATGGGTCGACGGTCGCGCTCCGGCGGAGTTGCTCCGGACCGGAAGTCGCCGCGGCACTGCCGGGGTGAGGGTGCACGGCGACACCGTGTACGAGGAGGAGATCTGCGAGCGTGAGGGGATGTCGGTGACGACTCCCGCCCGGACCGGCTTCGATCTCGCACGGTGGCTGGCACCCGCGCGAGCCGTCGAACAACTCGATGCGTTGTGCCGGGTCACCGGGCTGGATCCGGCGGACATCCTCACCGTCGCCGACCGGCACCGCGGGGAGCGTGGACTTCCGCAGGTGCGCGCGGTCGTGCCCCGCGTGGACCCCGGCGCCGAATCTCCACCCGAGACCAGGGTTCGTCTGTTGCTCGTGCACCACGGATTACCGGCGCCGGCCACCCAGGTGCCGATCGTCGACGAGGGCAGGGTGATCGGTTGGGCAGACATGGGATGGCACGAATGGCGCACCGCCGTCGAGTACGACGGGGTGCATCACTGGACCGACGAGCGTCAACGCACCAAGGACATCGAGCGCTACGAGGCGTTCGCATCACTGGGCTGGTCCGTGGTCCGGGTGAACTCCGAGCAACTCCGAATGCGTCCGCTGACGATCGTCGAACGGGTCCGCAGGGCGCTGCGGGTTTCGGGCGCACCCGTGTGACGTGCAGTTCTCGTCGAAAATCCCCACGGATTTCGACAAGACCTGCACATACGACGACGCCGCCCCTCCCGATGGGGGGAGGCGGCGTCGGAAGCTACGGCCTACTTGCTGCTGACGTAGGGGAGCAGAGCCATCTCGCGGGCGTTCTTCACCGCGACGGCGACCTGACGCTGCTGCTGCGGCGTGAGGCCGGTGACACGACGGCTGCGGATCTTGCCGCGATCGGAGATGAAGGTGCGGAGCAGGTTGACGTCCTTGTAGTCGACGTAGTCGATCTTCGCCGCGAAGAGCGGGTTCTTCTTGGGCTTGCGTCCCTCGACGGCACGCGACTTCTTCGACGGTCCTCGCTTGACTGCCATATCTCGCTCCTCACCAGCTCGACTTGTGGACGCCGGGTAGTTCCCCGCGGTGGGCGAGTTCACGGACACACTCGTGAGTTCCCGAACTTTCGCAGGTGGCCGCGCGGGCGGCCGTCCGCAGCGTCTCGATTGCGTCATCGTACCGGACCGGCCTGGCAGGGCAGACGCTGCGGTCCTGTGCCGGACACGGACGGGGGCGCTCACCGCTGCCTGTTCTCAGCGCACTCTCAGTAGGGGCGGGTCACAATGGTGATCATGCGCATTCTGGTGGTCGACGACGACCGTGCGGTGCGGGAGTCGCTCCGCCGGTCACTGAGCTTCAACGGGTATACCGTCGACCTCGCGACCGACGGGCAGGATGCCCTCGAACAGGTCGCCACGACGCGTCCCGACGCGATGGTGCTCGACGTCATGATGCCGCGGCTCGACGGGCTCGAAGTGTGTCGGCGGCTGCGCAGCACGGGCGACGACCTGCCGATCCTCGTGCTCACCGCACGGGACTCGGTATCCGAGCGGGTCGCGGGTCTCGATGCGGGCGCCGACGACTATCTCCCGAAACCGTTCGCGCTCGAGGAACTCCTCGCGCGCCTTCGGGCACTGCTGCGGCGTGCTGTTCCCGAGCCGGATTCGTCCGCCGACGAGGTGCTGCGGTTTGCCGACCTGAGCCTCGACCCGGCGACCCGCGATGTCACCCGCGGCGATCGGCAGATCAGTCTCACCCGCACCGAGTTCGCCCTGATGGAGATGCTCATGGCGAACCCGCGCCGGGTGCTCACCCGCAGCCGGATCCTCGAGGAGGTGTGGGGCTACGACTTCCCCACCTCGGGTAACGCCCTCGAGGTGTATGTGGGATATCTGCGTCGCAAGACCGAGGCCGGCGGAGAACCGCGCCTGATCCACACGGTGCGCGGCGTCGGGTACGTGCTGCGCGAGACACCTCCGTGAGCCGCCCGATGCGACCAGCTCTTCTGTTGACTCGCTCGGTGCCGCTGCGCACCCGCGTCACACTGCTCGCGGCCGGGGCAGTGGCACTCGCTGTCGCCGTCACATCGATCGCGGCATATGCCGTCGTGTCGCGGGCGCTGTACTCGGATGTGGACAACCAGTTGCGGGCGCGGGCAGCTGCGCTCGTCGAGTCGAGCTCACTCATCATGTACGACCCGCGATATATCGGTGGGGCGCAGCTCTACAGCTCGGACATCAGTGTGGCCCTGATCTATCCCGACCTCGGCCGGTATGTGCCGCCGGGCTCGTCGGTGCCCATCGGTGATCCCGAACTGGTCGTGGCCGGCGGTGATCGCGACTCGTCGCTGCGCACCGTTGCACAGCAGCGGGTGCTGGCCCAGCGCATGCCCGACGGCAGCACGGTGGTGATCGCGCAGCGGCTGCGTCCCACCGTCGAGATCCTCAACCGCCTCGCGAGCGTGCTGTTCATCGTCGGCGGATGTGGGGTGGTGCTCGCTGCGGCTGCGGGCGCGACCGTCGGCCGCACCGGTCTGCGTCCCGTCGCCCGTCTCACCGCCGCCGCGGAGCGGGTGGCACGCACGGACGACCTGCGACCCATCCGGGTGACCGGGCACGACGAACTCGCGCGACTGACGGAGAGCTTCAACATGATGCTGCGCGCGCTCGCCGAGTCCCGGGAACGGCAGAGTCGGCTGGTCGCAGATGCCGGCCACGAACTGAAGACGCCGCTGACCTCGCTGCGGACCAACATGGAACTGCTGATCGCGGCGAGCCGTCCCGGTGCACCGAGCCTGCCGGACGACGACATGGCGGAGTTGCGCGCAGACGTCATCGGCCAGATCGAGGAGCTGTCCACCCTCGTCGGGGATCTCGTCGACCTTGCCCGTGAGGATGCGCCGGAGACGGTCTTCGAGGTGGTGGACGTCGCCGAAGTGGTGGACCGAAGCCTCGAACGTGCGCGCCGCCGACGCACCGACATCGAGTTCCGGGCGACCACCGAGCAGTGGTTCGTCTTCGGTGACCAGGCAGGACTCACTCGCGCGGTGGTCAACGTCCTCGACAATGCGGCGAAGTGGAGTCCTGCAGGGAAGGACGTCGTCGTGAGGATGCGGCAGATCGGCACGGGATTGATGGAGCTGACCGTCGACGACGCCGGCCCGGGGATTCCGGAAGAGGAACGCGAGCTCGTGTTCGAGCGGTTCTACCGCGCGACGACGGCACGGTCGATGCCCGGCTCCGGTCTGGGCCTGGCCATCGTGCGGCAGATCGTCATGAAGCACGGCGGGACGATCGCCGTCGACCGTTCGGACCGTGGTGGCGCGCTGATCCGGATCGTCCTGCCCGGCACTTCCAGCCTCGACGGAGAGGCGCATACCACTCGGGCAGAGTGAATCCGACAGAGATTTCGAGGGTAGTTCTGAGGCAGCTCTCAGCTCTCGGGTTCATGCTTGACGGAGAAGAGCGGGGCGCTGAAAGACCCCGCACCTGGCGGACGAAGGCGAAGTGACGAATGAGTGAGGATCCCACCCGCAGCGCGGGAACACCGCAACCGCAACCGCAATCCCAGCCGCAGCCCCATCCGTACGGCCCCGGCGGATCCGCCGCTCCGTACGCGCAGACCGGCCAGGAGCCGGCATCTCCGCCGCCGGTGGCGGGGCCCCGCCGGATGCCGGGTCGTTCCGCCTTGGCCGTCGGGGCGGTCGCGCTGGCGTTGGTGAGCGGCGGCATCGGTGGTGCGGTGGGCGCGTGGTCGGTGAACGACTCGTCGGCTCCGGTCGTCAATTCCCTCGAGGCGCCGAAGCCCGACAGCGAGAGCGTCGCCGCAGCCCCCGAGGGCAGCGTGCAGGCCGTCGCAGAGCGGGTCGTGCCGAGCGTCGTGCGCATCGAGGTGATGGGCCGCACCGGTGCGGGTGAAGGTTCGGGTGTTGTCCTGTCCTCCGACGGACTGATCCTCACGAACAATCACGTCGTGTCGGGAGCCGGTGAGGGTGCGCGTCTGATGGTCTTCTTCTCGGACGGCTCCACCGCTCCGGCGACGGTCGTCGGCGCGGACGCGGTGTCGGACGTCGCCGTCATCCGGACCGAAGGTCGCACCGATCTCACTCCCATCGAACTCGGTAGCTCCCAGAACCTCGCGGTGGGCCAGGAGGTCGTGGCCGTCGGTTCTCCGCTGGGACTGCAGAGCACGGTGACGGCGGGCATCGTCTCCGCTCTCAACCGTCCCGTTTCCACCAGTGGCGACCTCGCCAACCAGGCGTCGGTGATCGACGCGATCCAGACCGACGCGGCTATCAACCCCGGCAACTCCGGTGGCGCACTCGTCGACATGGAAGGTCGGCTGGTCGGCATCAACACCGCGATCGCCACGGCCGGTGCCCAGTCCGGTTCGATCGGGCTCGGTTTCGCGATCCCTGTCGAACAGGCGCGGCGCGTCGCGCAGGAACTCGTCGACACGGGTAGGGCGACGCACGCGATCATCGGCGTCCAGGTCCCGTCCCGGGACGACTCCTACGGCGCGCGTGTGGTGGAGGTCGTGCCCGACGGACCGGCCGCCCGCGCCGGCATCCCCGACAACGCGCTCATCGTGCGGGTCGACGGTCGGGTGATCACCGATGGCGACTCGCTCATCGCCGCGATCCGCTCTCGCGCTCCGGGTGAGACAGTAAATATCACCTACGAGACGCCCGACGGCAAGGAAACCACCGTCGACGTCGTGACCACCGCAGATTCGGCCGGAAGATGAGGAACGACATGGACATAGCTCACATTCCGGTGCAAGAGCCGCGTGCCTTCGAGCCGCAAACTACCGTGGACCTCATGGAACTCGACGCTCCCAGAAAAGGTCGCGCACTCGTCGTCATCGTCGATGATCGCGTCTCCCACGGCGACAGCCCGGACTCCGCGGGCCCGCTGGTCACGGAGCTTCTCGTCGAAGGTGGTTTCGCCGTCGACGGCGTCGTGACCGTCGCGGCCGACGAGGTCGAGATCCGTAATGCGCTCAATACGGCGGTGATCGGTGGTGTCGATCTGGTGATCTCGGTGGGTGGCACCGGGGTCACCCCGCGGGACGTGACGCCCGATGCGACCGAGGACGTTCTCGACCACGAGATCCGCGGTATCGCCGAAGCGCTGCGATCGTCGGGTCTTGCGTCGGGAGCGGTGGACGCCGGTCTCTCTCGCGGTCTCGTCGGTGTCTCGGGTTCGACGCTCGTCGTGAATCTCGCGTCGTCGCGCCCTGCCATCCGCGACGGGATGGCGACTCTGTTGCCCCTGGCCGCCCATGTCATCGAAGAATTGTCGTGGATGGAGGAATGACGGAATGTCCGACGACCGTGCGGATTCGAACGACCAGGACAGCGGTCGTTCCCCGCGCGACGCGGTGACTCGCGAGGAGCAGACGAGCCGTGCCCGGATCGACCGGGCACGGCTGGCTCGCATATTCGGGGACGTCCTTCCCGAGACCACTCGCGACGAGCGGGCCGACGGCGACTCCGGTGTCGGGGCGGACGAATGGCTGCGCCGGCAGGTTCCCCCGCACCACTCCGGGTAGTGATCTGCATCACTATTGTTTGCCGGTTGTTCCTGATTCGAATCTGTTGTCGACCGCAACGAAACATCGCCGCAACAAACCGTTCATTCCGGCTTGCTTCGGGTGACGAATTCGATCTGTGCTTCCGCCCACAGTAGGGTATTCGCTTCTGCACCGTCGGTGCAGTAAGAATATGGGCCCTACCAGGTGCGATGGAGATCCGTTCGAAACGGTTCGTGTGATGTGGGGTTACGGTATCCCGTTTCCGCCTGTGCCCGGTTTGCACACTTTTGTGAAGCGCTCTCCGTCAGGTCGGCGTGCCACCTATACCGGAACGTTACGAAAGCTAGCCGTTGCTCCAGGAATGGTCACGGTCTAATCTCCCTCTCAGGTTCAAACCGGTCGAGCCCAGGCTTCGCAGCCTGGGCTCGGTCACGAATCGATAAAGCAAAACCGTGCGGACGATGGACGTACCGATACGCCGACGGCTGAGCCGCCGGTGTGTTCGCTGTGGACAGCGACCCGCGGGCGACAGGGTTGACCACTTGTTGTCGGACGCGGCGCGCAACCCGGCACGCAGAGAACGGATGAGGCATTCATGAAGATTCAGACGCGACGCGGTTTCCGGACCGCCCGCAACGCCACGGTGGCGGCAGCTGCTGTGGCCGGTCTGGTTCTCGGATCGGCCGGCGCCGCAGGTGCCGAGGTCAACGATCAGAACCGGATCGTCTCCGACGGCCACGAGGTCATCGTCACGCAGGAGGACACCTTCATTCAGGGTGTGCCCCCGATCGGCGGTAGCCCGCTGAGCCGTCAGTGGTTCCACAACGGCCGCGGCATCGCCAACATCGTCGGCCCCGAGGCGGCCGACTTCGAGGGTTCGACCTTCCAGTTCGGCTATCAGGTCGCGTGGACGGCCTCGGTCGACGGCGCAATGGGCTTCGGCTGGACCAGCCCGGATGCCTCGATGAAGGCGACGACTTCCCAGGTCGACGCCTACAAGCCAGTCATGGACCCGAACCCGGCATACAACCCGGAGGATCCCGCCTCGACCGAGCCCGAGTTCATCCAGCGTGAGGTCGACGGTCAGCCGGTGTTCGTCAAGGACGAGGAAGGCTCGGCCGAAAAGAACTCCACGACCACCACGATCAAGGGCATTCTTCCCCAGGCCACGACCGGTATGGAACTGACTCCGGCTCCCGGTATCGAAGAGATCGTCGTCACCGAGGGTGAGTTCGACGGCGATTTCAAGGAAGTTCAGATCGCCAACGTTTCCGGTGCGGCGACCGGCGTCATCGGCCCGGTCTCCCTCCGCCCGTTCGTCCGTGTGATCACCGCCAACGGCGACAACGTCACCACCTACGGCCAGGTCTGGACCCTCTAGTCCTGCTCCGCGCCATCCCGCAGTAAATCCCCACCACCACAAACGGAGTAATCATGGGAATCAAGTCGCGTGGCTTCAAGGCCGCTCGTAACGCCGCCGTCGCCGGTGCTGCTGTCCTCGGTCTGGTCCTCGGCGCCTCGGGCGTCGCTTCGGCCGAGGTCGACGACCAGAACCGCATCGTCTCCGACGGCCTCGAGGTCGTCGTGACCCAGGAGGACACCTTCATCCAGGGTGTTCCGGCCCTCGGTGGCAGCCCGCTCAACCGCGAGTTCTTCCACAACGGCCGTGGCACGGCCAACCTCATCGGTGAGGGCGCAGCCGATGCGGAGGGCACCGTCTTCCAGTTCGGTTACCAGTTCGCGTGGGCCGGCAGCCTCAACGGCGCTATCGGCGTGACCTACTCGACGCCGCAGCTCGAGTTGGACCTCGCCGGCGGCGGTACCGCCACCGACATCCTTCCGCAGGCCTACGCCGAGATGGAGCTGTCGCCGGCTCCGGGCATCGAGGAGCTCGTCGTCGCCGAGGGCGAGTTCGACGGTGACTTCAAGTCCGTTCAGTTCGCCAATGTCCACGGCACCGCTTCCGGCGTCCTCGGCTCCGTCCAGGTCCGTCCGTTCGTCCGCGCCATCACGGCCAACGGCGACAACGTCACCACCTACGGTGACGCCTGGACCGTCTAGGAAGTAGACGTCCGGCTCACGCCGAACACAGCACGAACGACTGGGCCCGCTCGATTTCGAGCGGGCCCAGTCGTTTCGTCGTGGGGCGCCTATTCGACGCGGGGCGCGGGCCTGGCGTGCGCACCCTGAGCGGACTGCGAAGCCTGAGCCTCGAGAAGGTCGCGGATCTGGATGAGCAGGTCTTCGGTGCTGGCCTGCTTGTCCTTCGGTTCGGTGGCGAACTTCTTCTTCGCCGAGTTGGCGGGGACGATGAGTACGAAGTACACGACCGCGGCGATGATGATGAAGTTGATCGCCGCCGTGATCACCGCGCCGATGTTGATGAAGGTTTCCGGGTTGTCGCTCACGACCTGGAACCCCCAGCCCAGCTCGTTGTCGCCGCCGAGCGCGTTGATCAGCGGCTCGATGACGTACTGGGTGAAGGCGGTCACGATCGCCGTGAAGGCAGCACCGATCACGACCGCGACGGCAAGGTCGAGGACATTACCTCTCAGCAGGAAGTCCTTGAAGCCCTTCAGCATGGTGCGCTCCTTCTCGCGGCCTGCCCGCCGGAGCCGCGCAAGTGAGGTGGGTCACACGGACGCTTCCACGATAGACCGCGGGGTCGCTTCCTCGGGGGCGTTGGCCGGCACCCGGCTCGCCTCGGTTCGTCGCCCTGCGCTCAGTGGAGCGTCACCGTCAGAGCGCTGACGAGCGACGCCGCAGCCACGGCAGTGGCAGGCTCGGGTTCCAGAGCGACCAGCACGACGCGTTCGTTCCGCTCCCGGGTGGACCCGCCGGACTCGGCCAGCACCACTACTGCTCCTCTCGCGAGCACGTGTGCGCCGGGTAGCGGGCCGTCGGTGGTGTCGCTCACCGTCAGGACGTCGACCCGGTCGCCTTCGCGGAGCAGTTCGCCCACACCGGCGTCCGCGAGCCGGATGGGCACCACTCGTGCGTCGGCGAACCCGGTGGCCGCGACCGCAAGACGGGGGCCGAGCAGACGTGTGTCGACGAGCGGTTCCCCGGTGGGCACAGGGCCGGCCAGGATACGGCCGACGGCCTCGTCGACCTCGTGCAGGGTTCCGGCGACCACACCGGACGCGTCACGATCCACGCGGGCGAGGTCGTCTGCGGTGAGGATGTGCCCGGGTGTGAGATCTCGGGCGGCGACGACCACACCTACCTGATCGGTGTGGGGGTCGCCGCGAAGCGCGAGGGCCACGGCGATGATCGCGAGCAGGGCCGCTGCGATTCGGCGGATCCGCACGATGCGCGACCAGCCGGGGCGGAGGATTTCGGCGAACCGGTCGGGAAACGTGGGCTGGAGCGAGGCGTCTGCGGGCGAACGCCGCGGACGCGTGCTCTCGGCCTGGATGAACGGAAAGGGACCGACGGGCATGCCCCGAACCTAGGAGGTCGGAGTATCCCGTCGGCCCCGATGAGCCCTCGGAGGCAGCGGTCTGTGGATGAACCGCCCGCCTGTGGACAACTCTTTCTGGAGGGTCAGCTCGCGGCGGCAGCGGGCGTCGACGAGGTGCTGCTCGACGAGGACGAGGAGCTGCTGTCGCCGGACGAGGAGGAGCTGCTGGAACTCGTCGAGGCGGACTCGCTCGCGGTGCTGCCGCTGCGGGAGTCGGTGCGGTAGAAGCCGCTGCCCTTGAACACGATGCCGACCGAGTTGAACAGCTTGCGCAGCTTGCCTGCGCACTGCGGGCACTCGGTCAAGGAGTCGTCGCTGAAGGACTGCACGATATCGAACTTGTTGTCGCAGGCCGTGCAGGCATATGAGTAGGTGGGCACCGGTTGATCCTCCGCCAGTTCGTCGTACCGCAGCATTCGTCGTACTGCAGTTTTGGCACTCTACCGCCGACAGTGCCAACAACGCCAGGGAGTGTGTTGTTCCGCACGGCTAGGAAATGTGTTGTTCGGCACGGTCGTCGCTACCGAGGCGAACCAGCCCTTTCCCGGGTGTCAGTGCCCAGCCCATGCGGATGTCGTGGGGATCCTCGGGAAGTTCGTCGACGAGTTCGTCGTCGCGGACCACGGCGATGAGCGCAGCGGTGGGGGCTGCGAGGTGCAGGGTGCGGTCGTAGAAGCCGGCACCGCGGCCGAGCCGCACGCCGCGCCCGTCCACCGCCAGCGCCGGCACGAGCACCGTGTGCGCCTCGGCCACCGTTTCGGGCGGAAATAGCTCGCCACTGGGTTCCCGCAACCCGAAATTCGCCGCTACCAGCGTGTTCTCCCCGAGATAACGAGCCCACGACAGCGGCTCACCGGTTCTGGTGACGGGTAGGAGCACCGTGACCCCGGCCTCGCTCAGCGCATCGAGCAGGGCCACTGATCCGGGTTCCGAACCCACCGGTACGTACGCGCACACCACGGAGCCGGAGGGGGCGAGTGTCGCAGCCACCGTGGCGAGCGCAGTGTCCTCGATCCTGCGCCTCTCGGTGCTCAGCTTGCGCCGGGCTGTAAGAATGCGGTCACGCCAGACCGCTTTCGGGGATGGGTGCATGTCTGCGCCTTACGATCGCTGAACCACCGTCTTGGTGGCCGAAGTTAGGGTGGGAGTCTATGACGAACAGTACGACCGGAGGCACGCGGCATTTCAAGACCGCGATCGTCCCCGCAGCAGGCATGGGGACACGGTTTCTTCCCGCAACGAAGACGGTTCCGAAGGAACTCCTTCCGGTGGTCGACACGCCCGGCATCGAGCTCGTGGCAGGCGAGGCCGCCGACTCGGGTGCCGAGCGCCTACTCATCGTGACGTCGCCGGGTAAAGACGGCGTCGTCGCGCATTTCGTCGAGGACCTCGTCCTCGAGTCCAAGCTCGAGGAGAAGGGCAAGTACGAACTCCTCGCCAAGGTCCGCAAGGCACAGGGACTGCTCGAGGTGCAGTCCGTGATCCAAGAGCAGCCGCTCGGTCTCGGCCACGCCGTGGCATGCGCGGAGGAAGCACTCGATCCCGACGAGGACGCCATTGCCGTCCTGCTGCCCGACGATCTCGTCCTTCCGGTCGGAGTGCTCGAGACGATGCAACGTGTCCGGGCCAAGCGCGGCGGTTCCGTGCTCTGCGCGATCGACGTGCCGAAGGACCAGGTCAGCGCGTACGGCGTGTTCGAGGTCGAGGTCGTGCCCGATGCCGTCAACCCCGATGTGCTCAAGGTGCTCGCCATGGTCGAGAAGCCTGCCGTGGAGGACGCGCCGTCGACCTTCGCCGCCGCCGGTCGCTACCTGCTCGACCGTGCGATCTTCGACGCGCTGCGTCGGATCGATCCCGGAGCCGGAGGCGAACTGCAGCTCACCGACGCCATCGCGCTGCTCATCGCCGAAGGACATCCCGTCCACGTGGTGGTGCATCGCGGTACCCGACACGATCTCGGAAATCCGGGAGGCTACCTACGCGCTGCGGTTGACTCGGCGTTGAACACGGAAGAATACGGGCACTCGCTGCGCGAGTGGCTCGTCGAGCGTCTGAAGCGCTGACGGCGGGCGGACGGGCTGGAGGACGAGAAGCGGTATGCGGTCGGTTGAGGATCAGCAGGCCCGGGTGACGGCGGCGGCCGTCGCACCCCGACCGGTCCGAGTGGCCATCTCCGAGGCACAGGGCCTGCTGTGTGCTGAGGAAGTGGTCACCGAGCGGCCGCTGCCGGGGTTCGACCAGGCGGCCATCGACGGGTACGCCGTTCGCAGCGTCGACCTCCAGGCCCCCGCCGACGGTCGTGACCCCGACGACGCTTCCGCCCCCGCGGAGGTGACCCTGCCCGTCGTGGGGGAGGTGCGTGCCGGTTCGCGGCAGCCGATCCGGCTCCAGCCGCGGCAGGCGGTGCGTGTCGATACCGGGGCGCCTCTGCCGACTCTCGCCGACGCGGTGCTTCCCCTCGACAACACCGACCGCGGTGCCGCGCGCATCAAGGTGCTCGAACCCGTCCGTTCGGGCGACTACGTGCGTCGTACCGGAGACGACGTCCAACCGGGCGATATCGCGGTGCGTGCCGGGACGATCATCGGGGCGGCGCAGGTAGGTCTGCTCGCCGCCGTCGGGCGCGACAAGGTACTCGTCCATCCGCGCCCGCGGCTGTCCGTCATCTCAGTCGGCGGCGAACTCGTCGACGTGGATCGAACACCCGGTCCGGGACAGGTCTACGACGTGAACTCCTACGCGCTGGCCGCCGCCGCGCGCGATGCCGGCGCCGACGTCAACCGGGTCGGCATCGCCGGTACCGATCCGAAGCGGTTGCGTGAGGTCGTCGAGGGACAGCTGATCCGTGCCGAGATCGTCGTGATCGCCGGTGCCGTGGGTGGGGGCGCACTCGAGGAGGTGCGCGAAGCGCTGGCCGATCTCGGTGATCTGGAAGTCGAACGGATCGCCATGCATCCCGGCTCCGTGCAGGGTTTCGGTTGTCTCGGCCGCGACGAGGTGCCGACCTTCCTGCTGCCCGCCAATCCGGTGAGTGCGCTCGTCGTCTTCGAGGTTATGGTCCGGCCGCTGATCCGTATCGCGCTCGGCCGGCGACAGCCGATGCGCCGGATCGTCTCCGCCCGCACCGTCGCCCCGATCACGTCGATTCCGGGACGGAAGGGATTCCTGCGCGGCCAGCTCATGCGCGACGAGACCACGGGCGACTATCTCGTCCAGGCGCTCGGCGGCGCTGCGGGAGCGTCCTCTCATCTGCTCGCGACGCTCGCCGAGGCCAACTGCCTCGTCATCGTCGAGCCCGAGGTCTCCGAGATCCGCACGGGCGACCCGGTGGACGTGGCGTTCCTCGGGCAGCGTGGTTGATGTCCCGTCATCCCGGTTGGCCGGCCGAGCTCGGACCGTTGCGGGTGAAGGGTGGTCTCGTGACCGTCCGATCGATCCGGCTGCGGGACGCGGCGGCGTGGAGTCGCCTGCGTCAGCGTGACCGCGCACATCTCGAGCCGTGGGAGCCGACGGGCGAGGCGCCGTGGGACATGCGCCATCACATCTCGATGTGGCCCGGGCTCTACCGGAGTCTGCGTTCGGAGGCGCACAAGGGGCTGATGCTGCCGATGGCCATCGAGTTGGACGGCAGATTCTGTGGGCAGCTGACGGTGGGGAACGTCGTGCGCGGTGCGCTGCGCTCGGCGTGGATCGGTTACTGGGTGGAGAAAGAGGTCAACGGACTCGGTGTGGCGACCGCCGCGGTCGCTCTCGGCCTCGACCACTGCTTCGGCCCCGTGGGATTGCACCGTGTGGAGGCCACCGTGCGGCCCGAGAACGAGGCGAGCCGGGCGGTACTCCGCAACGTCGGTTTCCGCGAAGAAGGGCTGCTGAAGCGCTACCTCGATGTCCAGGGCCGATTCCGCGATCACCTGCTCGTCGCGATGACGGTCGAGGAAGTGCCGGGTTCGGTCTCGGACCGTCTCGTCCGCGCCGGTCGCGCGACCTGGTCCTGACCGTTTCCGACTCGAGTCGGGTTCGTCCCGTATGTAACGCAGGTTACGTAGAACTCGAGTAACAATCCCCAGCGAGTGTGGGATCTCTGTGATTAAAGTGAAGAAAGTGTCAGATGGTTTCGCGTGACTCGAGTGGCTCTTGTGGCCTACCGAGTCGGCGTTTCTGGACAGGTAAGCGCGTCGCTGCCGTTAGCCTCATGTAGGTCGGTGGCGTCGAAGGCCGGTAGGGCGACGACTGGAGGGAGGACCACCGGATGCCGAACTCGCTTCTGTGGATCGGGCTCGTTGCCGTGTGGTTGTTCGTTCTGGTTCCCATGCTGGTCACGAAGCGTCCTCGTATCCGGCAGACGACCGACGCCGCTCTCGCAACGCGAGTTCTGCACCGCGGAGACGACGAGCCGATCACCCCCAGGGGGCCGGCCGCCGGACACCGCAGCGACCCTCATTGGCGTCCGAGTCGCGACCGCACGCACCGCCATCCCGCGGAGGACCGCATGAACACTGAACGCGACGACCGGCCCGAACTCGACACACACGAAGACGATTACCACGACGAAGCGGCATCGGACCGCTCGCCGCAGCGGGCACGCGGCCCGCAGCGGCGGGGCCGCGGTGGTTTCGACCCGCACGCCGATGCGGTCGCAAGCGCCGCGCGCTACGAGTTCCGGCAGCGGGTCGTACTCGGCCTGCTGATCGCCGCCATCATGACTGCGGCACTCGCGCTGATCGTGTCGTCGATGATGTGGTTGCTGGCAGGCCTCGCCACTGCGGTGCTCGTCGGCTATCTGTTCTATCTGCGCCGCCAGGTGCGACTCGAGCAGGAGATCCGTCGTCGCCGGCTCGCGCGCCTGCAACGGTCCCGTTCGGGCTGGGGAGGTGATGACGGCCATTACGAGGTGCCGCAGCGTCTGCGCCGCCCCGGTGCCGTCGTGCTCGAGGTCGACGACGAGGATCCGGAGTTCGAGCACCTCGATCGTTACGAGGACGACTACGCCATCGATCCCGGATACGGAGTCCGTCCCGGCGATGATCTCGACCACCCGGACGACTACCTCGTTCCTCGCGCAGCAGGGGAGTGACCGTCTCGAGAAGGTGGACACGTCGGGTGGGGCCGCACCGAGTGGTGCGGCCCCGCTTCGTGTTCGGCACCGCCACGCCGAAACACCACATCACCTGCATCGATAATCCGATTTCGTGATGGCAGGGGTGGTTTGCTAGAGTTTGCGAGTCGGTTCCCTCGGGGACCCAGGGGGCTGTGGCGCAGTTGGTAGCGCGCTTCGTTCGCATCGAAGAGGTCAGGGGTTCGATTCCCCTCAGCTCCACCAGGAAAGCCTCGCCGTCGGCGGGGCTTTCGTCTTTTCCGGGCGACATGCGGTAGCGGGTCTCTACGGAACCCGGCAGACTGTGTGGCATGGACCACAGGATGAGTGACGACGAATTGCGTCGGGCGATCCGGGTACTGCGCGAGCGAGTTGATCTTGCGCGCAGTGAGGGGCGCGACGACGACGCCGCGATGATCGAGCGCACGGTTCGCGAGTACCAGGAGGAGATGGCCCAGCGGCTCTGAGTATCGCTCCGCTGCAGGGCCTTCTCGCGGGCGCGCCGGAGCGTCGTGCTGTCTTCCCGACGCTAGGGTGTCGCCATGGCGATCACCGACCTGCGCGGAACCAAATTCCTTGTGACCGGCGCTGCCAGCGGGATCGGCCGCGCCCTGGCCCATGCTGCGTCCGATCGCGGTGCCCGGCTGGTGCTCACAGACCTGCAGGCCGAGGCCCTCGACGACGTCGTTCGTGATGTCCGCGAACGGGGTGGCACCGTGCTGCACGCGGCTGCACTGGACATCTCCGACTACGAGGCCGTCACCGCCTTCGCCCGCGAGGTGCACGAGACCTACGGGTCGCTCGACGTCGTCGCCAACGTTGCCGGGGTATCGGTGTGGGGCACGGTCGACCGGCTCCGCCACGAGCACTGGAAGCTCATGGTGGACGTCAACCTCATGGGGCCGATCCACGTCATCGAGAACTTCGTGCCCGCGATGATCGAGGCCGGTCGCGGTGGGCACCTCGTCAACGTCTCGTCGGCTGCCGGGCTCATCGCTCTCCCGTGGCACGCTGCCTACAGCGCAAGCAAGTTCGGTCTGCGCGGGGTGTCCGAGGTGCTGCGGTTCGATCTGAAGCGCGACGGCATCGGTGTCTCCCTCGTGGTTCCGGGGGCCGTGCGCACGCCGCTCGTCGACAGCGTGCAGATCGTCGGAGTCGACCGCGATCGTCCCGAGGTCCGCAAACTCACCGAACGCTTCGTCCGGCACGCCGCGAGCCCCGAACAGGTGGCCGATCGCATCGTCGCCGGCATCCTGAAGAACCGCTTCATGGTCTACACCTCGTTCGACACCCGGTTCGGCTATTGGTGGGCTCGCAAGTTCGCGCCGCCCTACAACCTCGTCATGCAGGCCGCCAACGATTACTTCCGTCGCGTCGTCGGCACGAGATGAGAACCTGTGGGGATCCCGCCCCGCTCAGCCCGCGCGGTGCAACTCGGCATGCAGATGATGTGTGAGCGGAGTGTCCGCGTGCGCCATCCACAGGTCGTAGACGAGCGTGTCGCCGTCGAGTTCGAAGCGCCGGCGGATCTCGTGGACGGGCTTGGCGTCGGGCGATCGTTCGAGAGTGGAAGTGGTGAAGTCGAGTACGCCGTCCTCGGGCCGGGCACGCTGGATCTCGACGAACCCGGTGGGCTGCGACACGAGGAATTCGACGTCGTCCCCGCTTCGGCGTAGATAGCCGTTCTCCGTGTGCAGCGGACGGCCCTCCGTCCGGTGCCGGGTACGGCTGACGTACATCAGGAACGGCTTGCCCGGCACGGTGGCGAACTCGATCGTCTCGTCGTACGAGAAGTCGTCGATGGTGGGGTAGTGGCCGTCGCCACCTCCGGTCCACCGTCCGGCGAACGGCGCGAGGAAACCGAGCGGGTCGTCGGCCATGGTCGTGTCCTCCGTGTTCTTCGCTTCGTTGTCGTCGTACTCGACGCGCCCGACCCGAATACGGCGATCATGCGCGATACGGTGAGCATATGAGCCATCACTGGGGTGTCGAGTCCGAAGTCGGTGAACTTCGCGCAGTGATGTTGCACCGTCCCGGTGCCGAACTCGAGCGCCTCACGCCGCGCAACAACGACCAGCTGCTCTTCGACGCGTTGCCCTGGGTGGCGCGCGCTCAGGAAGAACACGATGCCTTCGCCGAGCTTCTCCGCGGCCGCGGGGTCGAGGTGTACCTGCTGGCCGATCTGCTCACCGAGACCCTCGAGGTCAGTGGTGCCGCCCGCGTGCAGAGTGTCTCGTCGGCAGTCGACGCGCAACGCCTCGGATACGCGCTCGCGGAGGAACTGTCGGGCCACCTCCGCACACTGCCGGCAGCCGAGCTCGCGCACATCCTCATCGCGGGCATGACCTTCGACGAACTCCCCGTGGTAGGCAACGGCGCGGCTCCGTCACTCGTGCGCTTGATGCACCACGGTTCCGATTTCGTCATCGCGCCGCTGCCGAATCTCCTGTTCACCCGCGATTCGTCGTTCTGGATCGGCTCGCGCGTCGCCATTCCCAACCTGGCGTTGCCGGCGCGGCGCCGCGAGACCGGCCTCACCGACCTCATCTACGCATTCCATCCACAGTTCCTCGACGTGCGGCGCGCGTACGAGTCGCACACCGCCCCCGTCGAAGGGGGTGACGTGTTGCTCCTCGCGGCCGGAGTCGTCGCCGTCGGTGTGGGGGAGAGGACGAGTCCGGCCGGTGCGGAAGCATTGGCACGCAGCGTGTTCGAAGACGGACTTGCTCACACGGTGCTGGCGGTGCCCATAGAGCAGCGACGAGCGTCGATGCACCTCGACACGGTGTGCACGATGGTCGACGTCGATGCGGTGGTGATGTATCCGGCGATCCGGGACAGCCTGCAGGCGTTCACCATCCGACGGGAAGACGGCGCGGTCCGGATCTCCGGCCCGCGCCCCTTCCTCGAGGCCGCCGCGGACGCGATGGGAATCGAGAAGCTCCGCGTGATCGATACCGGGCTGGATCCCGTTGTGGCGGAACGTGAACAGTGGGACGACGGAAACAACACGCTGGCCGTCGCGCCCGGTGTCGTCGTCGCCTACGAGCGCAACGTCGAGACGAACACCCGGCTCGAGGATTCCGGAGTCGAGGTTCTGCGAATCGCAGGATCGGAACTCGGTTCCGGCCGCGGCGGCCCGCGATGCATGTCGTGCCCGCTCACACGGGCGGCCCTGTAGGTCTCGTCAGAGGATCTCGAGCACCTTGTCGACCGGGCGAGCGAGCACGGTGCCCTTGCCTGTGACGACCAGCGGTCGCTCGATGAGGATCGGATTCGCTGCCATCGCCTCGAGCAGTTCG
Source organism: Rhodococcus sp. NPDC047139 (assembly GCF_040643435.1). Classification (NCBI taxonomy): domain Bacteria; kingdom Bacillati; phylum Actinomycetota; class Actinomycetes; order Mycobacteriales; family Nocardiaceae; genus Rhodococcus; species Rhodococcus sp. NPDC047139. The sequence continues at coordinate 99,978 of NZ_JBEYUH010000013.1, read as the reverse complement.
TCCTCGGTGGCCTCGGCCAGGTCCAACTCCTTGTAGAGCGCTTCCTTCTTCCGGATCGCCTGGCTCGGTGCGAGTCCCGCGGCGTCGAGCAGTGAGCGCAGTTCGTCCCGCGAGGGCGGAGTCTCGAGATACTTGATCACCGTCGGCTCGACGCCGTGCTCCTTCAGCAGAGCCAAGGTGTTGCGAGAGGTGCTGCAACGCGGATTGTGATAGATCGTCGCGGTGTGTGCCATGGCTTGATTGTGCCCTGCCGGAGCGGGCGCGGATACGACGGGCGACCACGACTGCCCCGGACGCGTTGCTGTTGAGAGAGGCACACGCGGCTCACTAGGGTATCCCGTTGGTTTCGTTCGTCCGTCATGATTTTCCGAAGAAGAGGCCCCGATACCGATGTTCAAAGGTTTCAAGGATTTCCTGCTGCGCGGCAACGTCGTCGAACTGGCGGTCGCCGTGGTCGTCGGTGCGGCATTCACTGCGATCGTCACCGCGTTCACGGATCACATCGTGAACCCGCTGGTCGCAGCGGTTGGCGGCGACAACGAGATGGGGTTCGGTTTCCGGCTTCTCCCCTCCAATGATGCGACTTTCGTGAATCTGGGTGCCGTGATCTCCGCGGGGATCAACTTCCTCATCATCGCCGCGGTCGTCTACTTCGTACTCATCGTTCCCGTCAATGCGGCCAAGGCGCGCTTTGCTCCCGACAAGGAGCCCGAGGACGAGCCGTTGAGCGAGACCGACCTCCTCCTCCAGATCCGCGACCTGCTCGAGAAGGGCACCTACAACAGCGCTCCTCCCGAATCATCCTCGGCCGAAGAACCCTTCAGCGCCTCCGAGCGCTGATAACCTGCGAGAATGCTCGACGTCACCATCGATCCCGAGTCGCCCGTTCCGCCTTTCGAGCAGTTGCGCCGACGGATCGTCGAGCTCGTACACGATGGCGAACTCATCGCAGGGTCGAAGCTGCCCACGGTCCGGGGTCTCGCGGACACCCTCGGCATCGCGCCCAACACGGTCGCCAAGACCTACCGGGAACTCGAGAAGCTGGGAGTGCTCGAGGCCCGCGGGCGGGCCGGGACCTTCGTCGCCGACACGGGCGACCCGACCCGGACCCGTGCCCAGCGGTCGACAAACGAATACGTCGCCGCGGTGAGGGCGCTGGGGATGTCCGACGACGAGATCCTGGACTTCGTCTCGGCCGCCTTACGGGCAGGCTGACACAGGTAGAGGGAATGTGACGATTCCCTCGGGTTCGGCGATTCGGCTCCGAGGGCGACCGAAACTTGCAAGGTTTGTCGCATGAACGTCCCTGGTTTTCGGGCCCGCTCCGGAGAGACCCCGAACATCGGCACTCCTGCAGGTTCCGAGCCTGTAGTGGCACCGCCGCAAACCGACAAGGTCGTTCTCGGCGTCTCCGCCGTTCTGGTCGCGGCGATCGTCTTGTGGGGTCTGACGGCCACCGAGAATTTCGGGGCCGTCACCGAGAGCATTCTCGACTGGGTCGTCATCGAGTTCGGCTGGCTCTTCGTACTCACGGCGAGCGGATTCGTCTTCTTCGCGATCTGGCTGGCGGCGAGCCGATACGGCCGGATTCCGCTGGGCAAGGACGGCGAGCAACCCGAATTCCGCACGGTCAGCTGGATCGCGATGATGTTCGCTGCCGGTATGGGCATCGGTTTGATGTTCTTCGGTGTCGCCGAACCACTTTCGCATTACGTCGATCCACCGCCGGGGACTGCCGGAGGCACCGGCGTCGCCATGGCGACATCGATGTTCCACTGGAGCCTGCATCCCTGGTCGATCTACGCCGTCGTCGGCCTGGCCATCGCGTACGGCACTTTCCGGAAGGGCCGCAGGCAGCTCATCAGCTCTGCATTCGTCCCGCTCCTGGGTCGTCGGTCCGAAGGCCCGCTCGGCAAGGTCATCGACATCCTCGCCCTGTTCGCGACGCTGTTCGGCACCGCGGCCTCGCTCGGTCTGGGAGCGCTGCAGATCGGGTCGGGTCTGGAGGTCACCGGCTGGCTCGAATCGGCAGGAGTGATGCTGCTGGTCGCGATCGTCGCTCTGCTCACCCTCGCGTTCATCGCCTCTGCTGTCACGGGCGTCGCCAAGGGCATTCAGTGGTTGTCGAACATCAACATGGTGCTCGCCGCCGTCCTGGCGCTGTTCGTGTTCGTGCTCGGCCCCACGGTCTTCATCCTCAACCTCGTGCCCACCACCCTCGGCGCGTATGTCGCCGAGTTCGCCCGAATGTCAGCGCGCACCGCGGCTTCCGGCGAAACCGCCGGCGAATGGTTGTCGAGCTGGACGATCTTCTACTGGGCATGGTGGGTCTCCTGGGCTCCCTTCGTCGGGATGTTCCTGGCACGGATCAGCCGCGGCCGCACTATCCGAGAGTTCGTCGTGGGCGTCATCTTCGTGCCGAGCCTGGTCAGTCTCGTGTGGTTCTCGATCTTCGGAGGCGCCGGCATCGCTCAGCAGCAGGACGGACTCGACATCGCGGGTGCCGACAGTGTCGAGGGCCAGCTGTTCGGGATGCTCGGCAATCTGCCGCTCGTCGGCCTCTCCACTGTCGTCGCGATGCTGCTCATCGCCATCTTCTTCGTCTCCGGAGCCGACTCTGCGTCGATGGTGATGGGCACCCTCAGCCAGCGCGGCACACTCGCACCCCGGCGCTCGGTGGTGGTCTTCTGGGGCGGACTCACCGGTGGTGTCGCGGCATTGCTGCTGTGGACCGGCGGCACAGAAGCCCTCGACGCCCTGCAGAAGATGACGATCATCGCCGCTGCGCCGTTCGTGCTCGTCATGATCGGCCTGTGCGTATCGCTGTACCGGGATCTGCAACTCGACCCGCTGATCACGGGTGGACGCAGGAGACGGACCCTGCGCCGGGTCGAATGAGCCGGCGGTACTGCTCCGAGGACGCCGAGTTCCTGCTCGAGGTCCTCGATCTTCACCCCGGCATGTCGATCCTCGCGATAGACCCGGAGGTGGCGTCGTCCGAGGCCGTCGGGGAGCGGGTCGGGCGCGGCGGTCGCGTCCGCGTGGCGCCGAGCGCGGCCGGGGCACCTGCACGATGCGGTCGGCACGAGCAGTTCGACCGCATCTACGCGATGCGAGTGCCGGACTTTCGTTCGGATGTTCCCGCAGTGGCCGCGCTCGCACCTCTGCTCGCCGCCTGCGGACAGCTGTGGGTCATCGACCGGGCAGGCGTGGGGGAGGGCACCGGCACCGTCTCGTTGACGGTGAGCACCGTTCTGGCACAGGCCGGATTCGCGATCGTCGACATCCTCGAGCGGGGATCACAGGTGGCGGTGTGGGCGGCGATCGGACACCGGAATCACGGCTGACACACGGTCCCGCGTGCCTGCGGTACGTGGCCGTCCACCGCGAGTACGGTGTCGCCTGCCCGGCAGTTGCTCTTCGAGAGGAGTGCGCGTGACCGATACCGACCGATTCGACGAGGTGCTCGACCGCGACTGGGCTCGCTATGCGTCGCAGCTCGCACGACGCATCACCGTTCTCACCGCGTCCGACACCTTCGAGCTGTTCGCCGAGACCGCATCCGGGCCGACGGCCTGCGTGCGGGTACAGGCGCGCTCCGACGGGCGCGCAATGGTCGACGTCGTCGGATCGGAGATCGTCACCAGGCCCGTTTCCGAGGCCGACAGGCTCGCCCGCCACATCGTGTCGATGCTGCGCGGTCACGGGAAGGTGCCACACCCGGCATTCCTGCACGCGCTCCCGCCGTCCGCGCTGGGCGACCTGCGCGAGCGTGTGAGCGAGGCGCTCGCACGCACACTGGGACGCCCCGTGCCGGTCGACGCCGACGGCGACTTCGTCGTGGTCCTCGACTCCCAGGTGGTCTTCGTCATCGTCGACGACGACGGTAGCGGCATCAGGCTGTGGGCACCGCTGCTGCACGCGATCCCCGAGGACGACACTCCGGGGGTTTCGCCGGGCGGCCGCCGCACCCGGGCCCTTGCCACCCTGACCGAACTGAACCGCGGGTGGCCGCACATCAAGGTGGTGCTCGTCGAGGATCGCCTCGTCGCCACCGTCGATCTACTCGGCGATCCTTTCGTGCCGGGGCACCTCTCGGAACTGCTCGAGAGACTGAAGAGATTCCTCACGGTCGTCGACGACCGGTTCGCCCGCCGGTTCGACGGCGTCCGCTACGGCGCCGAATCGGACCGCGAGGTCGACCTGTCCGCCGAGGACGGTGTGCTCGACGAACCGAACTGACAGCCGCTCACCGCCAACTCGGTAACCACAGCTGGTCGTTCCACTGTTCCGGGGTCAGCGGCATGGCTGTGAGGATCGGCCACAACCACACGAAGTTCGCCACGACGAGCCCGATATACAGGCATACGACGAGTAGCCCTGTCGCCCTTCGCTCCTTCGGTGCATGTGGCGAACCGAGGATGTCGCCGAGGACGAGCGCGATGCCCATGACGAGGAAGGGTGCCATCGGCACCGCATAGAAGTAGTACATCTGCCGGTCGAGGCTCGCGAACCAGGGCAGAATCCCGGCGCCGTATCCGGTGAGGACGGCGGCCCACCGCCAGTCGCGCCGGACGAGCACCTGCCACAGTCCCCATCCGAGGACCGGCAGCGAGACCCACCACAGAGCCGGAGTGCCGACGAGCATGACCGCCTTGACGCACTGCTCTGCGCCGCACCCACCGATCTGCTCCCCCTCGGCGAAGTAGTACAGCATCGGACGCAACCCCATTGGCCACGTCCACGGCTTCGACTCCCACGGATGCTGATTGCCCGCCGAATTCGTCAGGCCGGAGTGGAACTCGAGGACGCTCGCGCTGTAGTACCACAGTGATCGCAGCGCGTCGGGCGCGAAGGAGAACATTCCGTCGTGGCCGATCCGGGTGCCGACCGCATGGCGGTAGACGCCGGTCTCGCTCGCGAACCACGCCCAATAGGTCGACAGGTACACCCCGAGCGGAATCAGTACGAGGGCATACAGCGCCGGACCGATGTCGCGCAGTGCCGTTCCCACCCACGGACGCCGAACCCCGTAGGCGCGTCGGGTCGCAAGGTCGAAAGCCACCGACATCAGCCCGAAGAACGCGATGAAATACAAGCCGGACCATTTCGTGCCCAACGCCAGGCCTAGCAGGACGCCCGCGCCGAAACGCCACCACCGCACACCGAATCGCGGACCCCACAGGCTGTCGAGGACACGTCCCTCGGCGTGGACGCGCGCCATGCGGGCCCGCATGTCGTCGCGGTCGACGATCAGGCAACCGAAGGCCGCAACGACGAAGACCGCTTGGAAGATGTCGAGCATGCCGAGTCGGGACGACACGAAGGTCACCCCGTCGACGACGAGCAGCAGACCCGCGATCGCACCGAGCATCGTCGATCGGGTCATTCGCCGCACGATGCGAACGACCAGCAGGACGAGCACGACTCCGGCCACCGCGGCCGAGAACCGCCAGCCCCACGCGGTGTAACCGAAGAGTGCCTCGCCGAGGGCGATCATCTGTTTACCGACGGGCGGATGCACGACGAGCCCGTAACCCGGGTTGTCCTCGATCCAGCCACCGGTGAGCACCTGCCAGCCCTGCGGCGCGTAGTGCTTCTCGTCGAAGACCGGCGTCTTGGCGTCGGTGGGGTAGTTGAGCATTGTGAACCGCGTGATCGCGGCGAGGGCCGTGACGAAGGCGGTGACGATCCAGCCCCGCGCCCGGTCGCCGGGTAGGGGTTCGGGGCCGGGCACGAGTGGGCCGGGACCGAGAAGACGCCGGTCCGGGGCCTCGGAAGGGCTGCGGTCCGTCACGGTCACCACCCGATCGTAGGCTGAGCCGTATGCAGGCAGCCAAATCGGTCCAGGGCGCGAATGAGGCAGAGGGCCGGCTGACGCTGGCCGCAACTCCGATGGGCGACGTGCGAGACGCGTCGGCACGGCTTCGCGACGCTCTCGGAACCGCCGATGTGATCGCAGCGGAGGACACCCGCCGTACCCGTGCGCTCGCCGCGGCGCTCGACGTCACGATCACCGGGCGGGTCGTGAGCTTCTACGACCAGGTCGAGGTGTCGAGGTTGCCGGGCCTGGTCTCCGATATAGAGGAAGGCCGTACCGTCCTGCTCGTCACCGATGCGGGCATGCCGTCGGTGAGCGATCCCGGTTACCGCCTCGTCGCCGCGTGCGTCGAGGCCGGACTGCCGGTGACGTGCTTGCCGGGTCCCTCTGCCGTCACGACTGCTCTCGCGCTGTCGGGCCTGCCCGTCGAGCGGTTCTGCTTCGACGGTTTCCCGCCGCGCAAACCCGGTCAGCGCCGGGCGTGGCTGTCCACTCTCGTGCACGAGCCCCGCGCGGTGGTGTTCTTCGAGGCGCCGCACCGGCTCGCGGCGTGCCTGGCCGACGCCGTGGACGTGCTCGGTGGTACGCGTCGTGCCGCTGTGTGCCGTGAGCTCACCAAGACCTACGAAGAGGTTCGGCGGGGGACGCTCGCGGAACTCGCCGCATGGGCAGTCGAGGGTGCACGCGGCGAGATCACCGTCGTCGTCGAGGGTGCGGTCGCGGTCGCCGCAGACCCTGGCGATCTCGTCGACGAGGTGGAACGGATGGTCGCGGACGGGATGCGGTTGAAGGACGCCTGCGCACATGTCGCCGAGTCGGCGTCGAAGTCGTCCGGCGCGTCTGTGTCGAAGCGTGAGCTCTACGACGCGGTGCTGGAAGCACGTCGCACCTGAGAAAGGCGCATAACGGACACCTGGTGGGGATGGGTGTCACTCAGTGCCACGGGCGCTTAGACTCTGCCGGGTCCCGGGCACAGGCGTCGCCGGAACCGGCCGGTGGAACGCTGCTCGTGGCATCGGACGATCAGGAGGACGCGGATGGATTCGGTGAACGATTTCCTCGTCGAGGTGGCCGGGGTGGTGTGGGGGCCGTATCTGCTCATTCCGCTGCTGCTGGGGACGGGTGTGGTGCTCACGGTCCGGCTGCGGGGCATCCAGTTCCGCAAGTTGGGGCCCGCGCTGCGACTGGGCTTGATCACTCGCCACGACGCCGACGCCACCGAAGGTGATATCTCCCAGTACCAGGCCTTGACCACCGCGTTGGCGGCAACGGTGGGTGTGGGCAACATCGCCGGTGTCGCCACGGCGATCTACTTCGGTGGGCCGGGTGCGCTGTTCTGGATGTGGATCACCGGCTTGGTGGGTATGGCCAGCAAGTACTCGGAGGCGTTCCTCGGCGTGAAGTTCCGCACCACCGATGCCAAGGGTGAGCAGAGTGGTGGTCCGCAGTACTACCTCGCTCGCGCGATCCCCAACAAATTCGGATTGGTCCTGAGCCTGATGTTCGCGGTGTTCGCGGTGCTCGCGAGCTTCGGTATCGGCAACATGACGCAGGCGAACACCGTCGCCACCCAGCTCGACGACACCTTCGGCGTACCGACCTGGCTCAGTGGCGTGATCATGACGGTGCTCGCCGCCGCGGTCCTCCTCGGCGGTATCAAGTCCATCGGCAGGGTCACCGCCGGTTTCGTCCCGGCCATGATCCTGCTCTACGTCGGGGCCGGCACCCTCGTCCTCGCGCTCAACATCGGCGAGGTTCCTGGTGCGTTTGCGCTCGTCTTCGCCGATGCGTTCACCGGCACCGCGGCCACCGGCGGTTTCATCGGCTCGGTCTTCATGATCGCTCTGCGTTACGGCGTCGCCCGCGGCATTTTCTCCAACGAGTCGGGTATGGGCAGCGCGGCGATCGCCGCCGCAGCGGCCCGGACCTCCCATCCCGTCCGTCAGGGACTCGTGTCGATGACGCAGACCTTCATCGACACGATCATCGTCGTCACCTTCACCGGTCTGGTGATCATCACCACGGGTGCATGGAAGTCGGGGGAGCAGGGCGCGACGATGACCTCGACGGCCTTCTCCGACGGTCTCGGCGGCGAGTGGGGCGGCTGGATCGTGGCGATCTCGGTCGTGTTCTTCGCGTTCTCGACCATCCTCGGCTGGTCGTACTACGGCGAGCGCTGCGTCGAGCGGCTCGTCGGTCGCCGGGGTGTGGTGCCCTATCGCGCCGTCTTCGTGGCGGTGGTGTTCATCGGGGCGACCACTCAGCTCGAAGTGGTGTGGAACTTCTCCGACGTGATGAACGGACTCATGGCGTTGCCGAACCTGATCGGCCTGCTGGTGCTGTCGGGTCTGATCGCCCGCGAGACGAAGGCCTATCTCGATCGCGATCCGTATCTGTTGGGCACTCCCGCCGCCACGGATGATCCGGACGTCGTGAAGTAGGCGGGGATACGCGAAAGCCCCGCAGAAGCGGGGCCGAGAGTATGGGGGCGGAGCCTGCCTCCACGCCGACCCGGAACTACCCCTCGTCAGTCCCTATCGGCGTGGAGGCCCCCGCCCCACGCTGCAAGGTGGAACCTTGCGTGATCACCACTCTGTCGTGCCGCACTGGGAGGAGAAAAATACCGATCGGCGCGGAAGCGGTATCATCCCTGCTCAGGCATGGTGAGGAATTTTTCCGCAGCGGACGATTTCGGGCGGGGAACGGAGTACGAGGGGCGCGGAACGGATGGGAGACACCGGCGAGAAGCCAGGGTCGACGCAGCGACAGTTCTTCGCCGACCAGCTCCGGATGCTGTTCGCGGCAGCCGGTCGTCCTGCCCTCAAGAAGGTCGTGTCGGAGGCATCGGCAGTCACCCGGACATTGGGTAGCGACCGAACGGTATCCGTCCAGCGGGTGAGCGACTGGCGCAGTGGCACCCGGATGCCCGCCAACTTCGAGTCGGTGCATCCGGTGCTCGTAGTGCTCATTCGCGCGGCGCGGGAACTCAACGCCGAACCGCCGGCCCCGGGTCTGTACTCACTGAAGCAGTGGGAGAACTGGTGGAAGGCTGCGCGCGGGCAGACGAACGCCCCGCGCACGAAGGAGGCGCCTGCTGCCGCAGTGCCGCCCGGCATCCGGCCTTACAAGGGCCTCGCGTCGTACCGGCAGAACGACGCCCGGCTGTTCTTCGGGCGGACCCAGAGTGTCCGCAGCCTCGCCGACGTGGTGACGGCATCCCACGGGCAGGGACCCGTCGTGGTCACCGGCGCCTCCGGCGTCGGGAAGTCCTCGCTCGTGCAGGCCGGTCTCATCCCGCTGCTGTGTTCGGCGCCGGATTGCCATCCGGTGGTCATCACGCCCGGTGCCGACCCGGTGACCCGGCTGGTCGATGCGATCCCCGAACTGGCAGAGGTGAGCGATCCCGCCGACCACGATGCCGTCCATGCGGCCCTGCGGGCTGCGAGCACGCGGACCTCGTCGTCGCTGCTGCTCATCGTCGTGGATCAGATCGAGGAGTTGTTCACCCACTGCCCCGACAGCGGCCTCCGCAACGAGTTCCTGACCTTGCTCGAGACCGCCTCGACCGGTGTCGACGGTGATGCTCCTGCCCTCGTCGTAGCGACGATGCGTTCGGACTTCTACGACCAGGCGGTGGCCAACCCGGTGCTCGCCCGTGCACTGGAACGGCGGACCAAGACGGTTCAGCCACTCGACCGCGACGATCTCGTCGAGGTGATCACCGCGCCGGCCAAGCTCGTGGGGCTCCGGCTCGAGACCGGTCTCGTCGACCTCATCCTCCACGACCTCACCGGTCTGGCCGAGGGGGAGATCAGCGGAACCGAGCTTCCCCTGCTGTCCCACCTGCTCGACTCGTTGTGGGACAAGCGCAGCGGTGGGGCGCTCACCGTCGCGGCATATCGCGCCACCGGTGGTGTCCGCGGATCCGTCGCCGCGGGTGCGGAACGGGCATGGGAGAGCCTCTCCGACGCCGCCGACCGGACCTGTGCCCGAGCGATGCTCGTCCACCTGGTCTACGTCACCGCGACCGGCACCGACGTCAAGATCGCGAGACCGTTGAACGAACTGCTCGCGGTGGGAGGCGAGGACCGTGGCACGGCCAAGCGCGTCCTCGACCATTTCGTGTCGGCGCGGGTACTCGTCGTCGATGCCGATTGTGTCGAACTCATCCACGACGCCGTGATCGAGGCGTGGCCCCGCCTCAAGTCGTGGCTCCAGCACGACCGGGCCGGCGCCGCCCTGCGGCAGCAGATCGAGGCGGACGCGTCGACGTGGCTCGAATCCGGGCGTAACAAGGAACTGCTCTACCAGCGCGGACGCATGGATGTCGTGGCCGAGCAGTATCCGCATCTCGCGTCCGCCGGAACATCCGGTGGTCGACGCGGACCGCTCGCCCTCAGCCCCACTGCCGTGGCCTTCCTCGACGCCTCCCGGAAACAGATCGTCCGCCAGTTGCGCCGGCGCCACGTCGCTATCACCGCGTTGGCGCTGTCCACGATCGTCGCGTTCGTGATGACGGGTCTCGCCTGGGACGCGAAGGGTCGCGCCGAGACCGAGCGGAGCGCCGCACAGTTCCAGCAGATCGTCGCGCTGTCCGATTCGCTACGACAGGACGACCCCACCACCTCGGCAAACCTGGCGCTCGCCGCGGCCGAACTCCAGCCGGACAGTCCGGTGGCGTATTCCAGGCTCATCGCCAGCCAGGCCGTGCCCCTTGCCTACACCCTGAGTGGCCACAGCGGTCCGGTCTACGGCGTCGTCGTGTCGCCGGACGGATCCACCCTCGCCTCCGCCAGCGACGACGGCACGGTTCGCCTGTGGTCGCTCGACGGTGACGAGCCGGCCGCCGTGGGTGCACCGCTCCAGCTCTCGACGAAGTACATGGCCTCGGTGTCGTTCGGTCCGGACGGCCGTTTCCTCGCGATAGGTGCAGGTGACGGCGGTGTGTGGATCTACGACGTGGCGGATCGGTCTGCGCCGCGGGTGGTCCTCGACCGGCAGGTCTACGCAGAGGGCGCCGTGCACAATGTGCGCTTCTCGCCCACGGGACGTGTGCTTGCGGTGCCGTACGACGACGGACGGGTCGCGCTCGTAGATACCTCGGATCCTGCATCGGGACGGTTCCCGGTCACCCTGATCGACGAACACGACGGCGGTGTCCGCACGGTGGCCTTCAGACCCGGAGGGCAGATCCTCGCCACTTCGAGCGACGACCGCACCGTGCGGCTGTGGGATGTGAGCACGCCGTCGAGGCCCGTGCCGCTCGGCGAACCTCTCACCGGATTCGGAGACGTCGCACATTCGGTGAGCTTCAACGGTGACGGAACGCTCCTCGCGGCGAGCAGTGACGACGGTATGTTGCACCTGTTCGACGCCACCGATCCGCGCAATGTCCGTCGGCTGGGAGCGCCGACGAATGCACACACCGGCGGTGTCTGGAACATCGCGTTCCTGCCCGACGGGCGCACCTTGGCGAGTGCCTCGTGGGACGGCACCGCGAAGCTGTGGGACATCGACCCGTCCACGCGAACCCTCGACGAGATCGGCCCGGCGCTGACCGGGCACGGAGGTGGCGTGCCCACACTCGCGGTGAGCCCGGCCGGCAACACGGTCGTCACCGGCGGGCAGGACTCCAACGTGCGGGTGTGGACCATGCCGCAGACCCGACTGGCGGTAGCCCGCGGCGCGCTGACCCGCCCGGCGATCGACCGTGCCGGGAATCTTGTGGCGACCGGCAGTTACGGGCCGGACGTCACCCTCTGGCGGATCGGTGCGGGCGGTGACTGGCATCGTGCGGGCGGGATCGCCCTGCCGCGCCCGCTCGGCGGCGCATACGTGTGCGCGCTGTCTCCCTCGGGGAACATCCTGGCCACGGCACCGACGTCGGGTGGCAGCGTGCAATTGTGGGATGTGCGCGATCCGTCCGCACCACAACCCTTCGGCGACCCCGTTCCGCTCACGACCAGATTCACCTCCGCACTCGCGTTCGGACCCGACGGCACGACCCTCGTGACCGGCGCCGACGACTTCTCCGTGCAGTTGTGGGACGTCGCGGATCCTGCCGATCCCGTGCCGTGGGGCGAACCCCTGAAGGGTCCGAAGAACCTCGTGCGCAGCGCGACGATCAGCCCCGACGGCCGGAGCCTGGTGGTCACGAGCGCCGACAGCGAGATCTACGCCTGGGACGTCACGGACCCGCGCTCTCCGCAGCGTGTGGACGTATCCGACGGGCACGCCACCGGAGTGAATGCAGCGGCCTTCGGTGGGAACAGCAACGTGCTCGTGACCGGTGGGGACGATCACGACGTGGTCGTCTGGGATCGCGACGAGTCCGGCAACTTCGTCGCCCGCGACACGCGGTTGACCGGCCACAGCGGCACGGTCTACTCGGTGTCGCTCACCCCGGACGGCACTCGCGCGGTGAGCGGAAGCGACGACGGCACCGTGCGGCTGTGGGATGTCGCCGATCCGGACTCGATGCACGCGATCGGCGGCCCGGTCACCGACATGGGTACCGGCAGGTGGCAGGTCACCTTCGCGCCCGACGGCACCATCGTCGGTGGCGGCGGCGACGGTCTGCTCCGCACGTGGGGACTCGACGCAGATACTGTCGTGGCCCGCATCTGCCGGTCCACCTCGGTGCGCCTCGCGGCGGTGCTCGACCGCTACGAGCTGCCTTCCCTCCCGCGCGAGGTGTGCTGAGGGCCGGTCCGGGCATCGCCGAGCGCGAGGATGCTGGCGGCCTTGTCGAGGCATTCCTGCCATTCGGTATCGGGATCGGAATCGATCGTGATGCCGCCACCCACACCGAGCGCGCACACGCCGTTGCCCGCGTCGTCGTGGCCGAACTCGACCGTGCGGATCGCGACGTTCAGTTCGGTGCCGGCGATCGGGCTCGTCATGCCCACGGTTCCGCAGTACACACCCCGCGTGGAACCTTCCCACCGGGTGAGCAGCGTCCGAGCGCGAAGCTTCGGGCATCCCGTCACGGAAGCGGGTGGGAACGCCGCATCCAGAATGTCGGCGACGGTCACGCCGGATCGGCGGGTCGCTGCGACGGTCGACACCAGGTGCCACACTCCGGGCGCGGACCGCACCGTCAGCAGATCCTCCACCTCGACCGAGCCGGTTTCGGCGACGCGACCGAGGTCGTTGCGGACGAGGTCGACGATCATCACGTTCTCCGCGACGTCCTTGACCGACGTCCGCAGGCCGGCGGGGTCGGCAGAACGTGGGAGCGTGCCCTTGATCGGACTCGATCGCATCGTGTCGCCGTGGAGCGAGACGAACAGTTCGGGCGACAGCGACGCGACGGCACCCCAGGATCCCTCCAGATAAGCGGCGCGTGCCGGGGCCGTCCGAGAGATTCCGTCGGCGAAGAATGCCAGCGGATCGCCGCCCCACCTCCCGGTGAAGCGGGTGCACACGCACGCCTGGTACACCTCGCCGGCGCGAATAGCGTCGAGACACCGTTCGACACCGCGACGGTGTTCCTCCCGAACCGGCGGTGTCCATTCGATGTGCCAGTCGGAAGCCATACGCCCGGAGGCCACAGGGGTGCTGTCGAGGACCGCGGATGCGAGATCGTCCGGGCAGGGCGCGGTGCCGAGGGTTTCGTACCACCAGCAGCCGTCGAGGTCGAGACGCAGGACGGTGTCGGTCCAACCACTCGCGGCCAGCGGTAGAGCGGGGTGCTCCGGAATGCGATCCGGATATGCGAGGTAGCCGATGCGTCCGCCGCCGATCAGGGGCCCGTCGTCGCCGCAGGACACGGGACCGTCCGCCGGGAGTGAGAAGACTTCCGCCGAGGGGACCGATTCGACGGATACAGAGGGAACGAGCACGGCCGCAGCCCCGAACCACTCTCCCGACAGCGCAGCCGGGGCGGGGATGGCCAGGTTCGCGGCGCGTGCTGCCAGTGCACCGAGAACGCGATCGACGGTGCCGCCGCGGCCGAGTCGTTCCATCCGCATGGCGTCAGCTTGTCATGCCTGGTCGGGGGAGTTCGGACGAGCCCCGAGATGCGTGAGCTTGTCGGGATTGCGCACCACGTACACCCCGGTGACCAGCCCTTCGTCGATTTCGAAGTGCAGCACCATGTCGAGGACCCCTGCCGAGCGGACGAGGACGCCCGGCATCGAGTTCACCACCGCGGCCTCGATGGTCATGTCGGGCAACGGGTGCCGGACCAGCCCGAGGAACAGTCGGGCGACCTTCGTGGCGCCGAGGACCGGGACCCGGGCCGCATTGACCTTGCCTCCGCCGTCGGCGAGATACACCACGTCGGGAGCCAGCAGCGACAGCAGTCCGTCGAGATCTCCGGTGGTCGCCGCGGTGAGGAAAGCGGTGACCACCCGATCGGTCTCGACGCTCGGCGGAGTGAATCGCCGTTGACGGGCATGGACGTGCTCGCGGGCGCGGTGCGCGGTCTGCCGCACAGCGCTTTCGGTGCGGCCGACTGCTTCGGCGATGCGCCCGTACTCGAAACCGAACACTTCGCGCATCACGAAGACCGCACGTTCGACGGGCGTCAACGTCTCCAATACCAGCAGCATCGCGGTGGACACCGACTCGGCGAGTTCGACGTCGTGGGAGGCGTCGGGAGAGGTGAGGATCGGTTCGGGCAACCACGGCCCGACGTAGTCCTCGCGGCGGCGCTGCGCCGATCGTAGTGAGTTCAGCGCCTGACGCGTCACGACCTGCGCCGCGTAGGCCCGTGGGTTGTCGACGGCATCGGCGTCGGTGCGGGCCCAGCGGATGTAGCTCTCCTGCAGTACGTCCTCGCTGTCGGCGACGCTACCGGTGATCTCGTAGGCGATGGAGAACAGCAGTCCCCGATGCTCGGTGAAGACATCCACATCGCCGCCGGTCATACGCGCACCTCGTCTCGTGCGGACTTGTCCGGTCCGCGTCGGGTCGGCAGGGCTCGTCCGCGCGCCTGGAGTTGCATGCCGCGGATCGTCCCACGAACGACGGCTTCCTTCACCGGTGCTGCGAGCCGCCCCCGCACCGCCCACCTCGTAGGGGAGTCATCACGGGCGGACAACTGCACCACGCCGCGATCGCGGCCCAGCGAGATGCAGGTGGAGACGAATCCGAGCGAGAGCGGTGCCGGTTCGCGTCCCAGCAGCAACTGCCACGCCGTGTCGGCACCGTGCACGCCCAGCGGCATCGCCGCCTGGCAGCTCATCCGCAGATGGTCGTTGCCCGACACCGCCACCGCGTCGCCGACTCCGACGATCGGTGTGCCGTCGATCGCCTGGAGGGTGTCGCGTACCCGAAGGCGCCCGGTCTCGTCGACCGGCAGGCCACTGCGACGAGCCAGGTCGGGGACGGCGAAGCCCGCCGTCCGTACCACGAGGGCCGCGGGAATCGCGGTGCCGTCGTCGAGCTCGACCGATTCGTGGTCGATATCGTGGTCGATTCGGGTGACTCGCGTTCCCGAACGGAGCCGGACGCCCAGTTCCTCCAACCGGCGGCGGATATAGCGCCGAGTGGGTGCCGGAAGATCGGCACCCGGATCACCGACGAGGGTGAATGTGTGTCGCGGATGCGACTGCGCGAGTTCGGTGACGGTCTCGAGGCCGGTGAGCCCGCCGCCGATCACGACGACGGAGGCGTGATCGTCCGCTGTCCGGAGCGCATCGTGCAGAGCAGTGGCCGAGTCGAGATCGGATACGGAGAACGCCCTCTCCGCCCCGGGAATCGCACCGGCACCGGAGATGCTGCCCACGGCGTAGACGACCGCGTCGGACCGTAGGACAGTGCCGTCGGTGAGGGACACCGCGTGCGGTTCGATCCGCACGGCAGAGGCCACATGCAGCGTCGCCCGTGGATGCAGAAGATCGGACAGTTCGTGCGTGGCGGCTCCGGAGCCGGCCGCTACCTGGTGCAGCCGTATCCGCTCGACGAAGACGGGCCTCGGGTTGACCACCGTGACCGCCACGTCGGGGTGTTCGACCAGGAGTCGGTTCGCAGCCATCACCCCCGCGTACCCGGCTCCTACGACCACCACATGGAATCGCGTTGTCATCGCTCTCGTCCCTTCGCTGTCGGAAGTGGTGTCGCTGACGTGACACCGCTCGCAGCGGGGATGTGACACGGCCGTGGGCGCGAAGACCTGTGACACCCGTCTCGTCAGCGATGAACCGGACGGGGTCCGGGTGTCAGCGAGGCGGTGTCGGCCGCGTCGCGACCGGCGTGGAAGCCGTCTGCGTCGACACCGCGGCTACGCGAGTCGCGGGTGACGGGGAACAGCCGCCGGAACTCCGAATCGACTGCATCCGATCGGCGGGCGAGGATCGGCGCGAGGGTGGTGATCGGCACCCGGGCATCGGCTGCGGCCTCGGCGGTGGCCCGGACATCCGCCTCGCGGAGGCGCTCCCCGATGCGATGCGCGTAGCCGGTGAGGAAGGCGCGACGGAAGGTGGCGGCAGACGTTCCGCGTCGTCCTGCGGTGCCCGCCGCCTGTACCGCCCGGCCGGACTGCACGAGCAGCGAGGTGAACAGCAGTTCGGCCTGTCGGAGGTCGGACGCGGTGCCGACGATCGTGGCGATCTGCACGCGGGTGAACCACACCGTACGCACCCGGTTCGCGTCTCCGATGGCGGTGAGGAGCAGAACCTTTTCCCTGATGTAGGGGTTGTCGAGATGGATGCGCCGGCCCACGACCGGATCGGTGCCCGAGCCGAGGTCGACGAGGAGGGCAGCGCCCACGGCGTGTCGCGAGACTAGTTCCTGTGCTTTCGCGGTGAGTGCTTCTGCTTCGTCGGGAAAGCCGGTCGATTCGGCCTTCGACAGGAGAGCCCGGATGCGCTCGAGGATCCGCGTGTCGGGTGGTGCGGCAGCAGGAGCGTCGGCGGAGCGCACGGCCGGCCACCGCGAGGGAGGTGGAGTGAGGATCGCGACGGACGGCAGGTATTTCCAGGTGAAGGCAAGTCCCTCGACTTCGAATCGGGTGACCTCGGGACAGGCTCGACGGAGACCGTCGGCGAGTGTCCGTGCCCCGGCCGCACGGACGAGGTGAGGATGCCGGCGGGAGATCTCGTCGATCTGCCGCATCCAGTCGACGGGCGCGCGTTCGGCCGCGCGAGTCGTCCGTGCGTCGAACAGCACCGCGGTCGCGGCGAGGGTGGCGTCGGAGGAAGGTCCACCCGAACGTGCCGTCACGTGCAGGACGTCGGCGGGCTGCCATCCCCGCTCGTAGGCGCCGCCCAACTCGGCGACCAGTGCGTGCTCGTTCAGGCCCTCGGATCGAACATGTGTTCTATCGCTGCGCATGCGCCGAATTGTGGCGCACGGCACCGACACGTTCGGCGGTGACGGAGAACGCAGAGGTGAGCGCTCCCCGTCGTGCCGTCAGTCTTCGTCGACGTACCGCGGGAAGACCGGCGTCGGCGCCGGCAGCTCCGTGCCCGGGGCCAGCCGGGTGGCGACGGCATCGAACTGCCGGTCGTCGGATCCCTGGCCGAGCAGGTCGAGGATCCGCGCGGCGGCATCCGGCATCACCGGCTGGACGAGCAGGCCGACGATCCGCACGACCTCGAGCGTGACGTACAGAACCGTTGCCATGCGTTCGGGGTCGGTCTTGCGGAGCACCCACGGCTGCTGCGCGGAGAAGTAACGGTTCGTCTCGCCGAGTACGTGCCAGATCGCTTCGAGCCCGAGGTGCAGGGCCTGCGCGTCGAACTCGGCCCGCACCTTCTCGATAAGGGCGTCTGCCTGAGCGAGCATCGCTCGGTCCTCGTCCGTGAACTCGCCCGGCTGCGGAACCCTGCCCTCGAGGTTCTTCGCGACCATCGTCAGCGAACGCTGCGCGAGGTTGCCGAGGTCGTTCGCGAGGTCGGCGTTGATCCGCGTGACGATCGCTTCATGGCTGTAGCTGCCGTCCTGGCCGTACGAGATCTCCCGGAGCAGGAAGAAGCGCAGCTGGTCGAGGCCGTAGCGCTCGACCATCTCGAGCGGGTCGACGACGTTGCCGACCGACTTCGACATCTTCTCGCCCTTGTTGAACAGGAAGCCGTGCACGAAGACCCGTTTCGGCAGCTCCAGACCTGCCGACATGAGGAAGGCGGGCCAGTAGACCGTGTGGAAGCGGGTGATGTCCTTGCCGATGATGTGCAGATCGGCGGGCCAGTACCGGCGGTACGCCTCCGAGTCGGTGTCCGGGAAGCCCGCGCCCGTGAGGTAGTTCGTCAGCGCGTCCACCCAGACGTACATGACGTGATCGGGGTGATCGGGGACCGGAACACCCCAGTCGAAGGTCGTGCGCGAGATCGACAGGTCCTTCAGACCGCCGGAGACGAAGCTGACGATCTCGTTGCGGCGGGTCGACGGGGCGATGAAGCCGGGCTGCTCCTCGTACAGCTTCAGCAGCTTGTCCTGGTAGGCGGACAGCCGGAAGAAGTAGGTGGATTCCTCCGTCCATTCCACGGGGGTGCCGGTCTCGGTGGAGATCCGTGTGCCGTCGTCCTGCACCGTCGTCTCGGCATCGGTGTAGAAGGCCTCGTCGCGAACCGAATACCACCCCGCGTAGGTGTCGAGGTAGATATCGCCCGCGTCGACCATCCGCTGCCAGATCGCCTTGCTCGCCTCGAGGTGATCGGCGTCGGTGGTACGGATGAACCGGTCGTACGAGATGTTCAGCCGCTTGTCCATCGCCTCGAACACATCCGAGTTGCGGGACGCGAGTTCCGTGACCGGGATCCCTTCCTTCGCGGCGGTCTGCTGCATCTTCAGGCCGTGCTCGTCGGTGCCGGTCAGGAAACGCACGTCGAAACCGTCGAGACGCTTGAACCGGGCGATCGCGTCGGTCGAGATGTACTCGTAGGCGTGCCCGATGTGCGGGGCGCCGTTCGGGTACGCGATAGCGGTGGTGACGTAGAACGGCGGGCGGGAGGAATCAGGCGCAGTCATGGTGGCCAGTAGTTTATAGGTCGTGAGCGCAGCCCGTCCCGCCCCCGAACCTCCCCAGCCGTTGACGCCGCTCGTCGACGCCCATACGCATCTCGACGCGTGCGGCGCCGAGGACGCCGAGTCGACCTCCGCGATCGTCGACCGCGCCGCTGCGGTGGGAGTCGGGCGCATCGTCACGGTGGCCGACGATCTCGAGGCCGCTCGCTTCGCGGTTCGCGCCGCACATTGGGACGAGCGGGTGTACGCCGCCGTCGCGATCCATCCGACCCGCGCGAACGCTCTCGACGACGCGACCCGCGCGGAAATCGAACGCCTCGCCGCGGACCCCCGCTGCGTCGCGGTGGGGGAGACCGGCCTCGATCTCTACTGGCCGGGGAAGCTCGACGGATGCGCCGAGCCCTCCGAACAGGAGGAGGGTTTCCGCTGGCACATCGATCTGGCGAAACGGCTCCGGAAGCCCCTCATGATCCACAACCGGGAGGCGGACGACGACCTGCTACGTGTGCTCGAAGACGAGGGAGCACCCGAGACGGTCGTCTTCCATTGTTTCTCGTCCGATGCCGGCATGGCCCGGCGGTGCGTCGACGCCGGATACGTGCTGAGCTTCTCCGGCACCGTGAGCTTCAAGAACGCGAAGGCGCTGCGGGAGGCGGCGCCGCTCGTTCCCCGCGAACTGGTTCTCGTCGAGACCGACGCCCCCTATCTGACACCGCATCCTTTCCGGGGCGCTCCGAACGAGTCGTACTGCCTGCCCTACACGGTGCGCGCGCTCGCGGAGGTGCGGGGTGAGGACGCGGACGAACTGGCGGCAGCCACCACCATGAACGCCGAACGGGTGTACGGACTTTCGTAAAGGCCCCGCATGCCCTCCCGAGCCTCGTGAGAATACGGGCATGCGTTCCTTCGTCTACAACTCTCAACCGGTACGTGTGATCTTCGGCCCCGGTACCGCCTCGCGGGTCGCGGACGAGGTGAGTCGCCTCGGTCGTTCCCGGGTGCTCCTGCTCGCGGGCGAGCATGTGCGTCCGCAGGCCGAACAGGTCGAGAAGGTTCTCGGCTCACTGCTGGTCGCACGGTTCGACGGCGCGGTCGCGCACACGCCGGTCGCGGTGACCGAAAGGGCACTCCGCCTCGTCACCGAGCACGACGTCGATGCGGTCGTGGCGGTCGGTGGCGGATCGACCACAGGTCTGGCGAAGGCGCTCGCGGCCCGCACCGGGATCGATCAGGTGATTCTGCCGACGACCTATGCCGGTTCGGAGGTGACACCCGTCCTGGGAGAGACCGCGGAGGGAGTGAAGACCACGCGGTCGTCGTCCGAGATTCTTCCCGAGATCGTGATCTACGACGTGGAGTTCACCACCACGATGCCCATCCCCATGGCGGTGACCAGCGCGATGAACGCCATGGCTCATGCGATCGAGGCGTTGTATTCCGAACAGGCGAACCCGATCGTCGATGCCCTGGCACTCGAAGCAGTGGCTGCGATCGCGCGTGGCCTGCCGGCGCTCGGCGCGGACTCGGCGGACCCCGAGGGGCGTTCGGATCTGCTCCTCGCAGCGTGGCTCGCCGGTACGTGCCTGGCCTCGGCGGGGATGGGACTGCACCACAAGTTGTGTCATGTCCTGGGAGGATCGTTCGATCTACCGCACGCTGCGACGCACACGGTCGTGCTGCCGCACGTTCTCGCGTTCAACGAACCGTCCGTGCCGCACGTCATGGCGCGGGTCGCCCGGGTCCTCGGTACGGATTCGGCGCCCGCAGGCGTCTACGACCTCGTGGCGGCCGCGGGTGGTCCGACCAGCCTCGAGGAGTTGGGGATGGTGGAGGCGGATCTGGACGAGGCGGCGAGGTTGGCCTCCGCGAAGGCGTACCCCAACCCGCGCGAAGTGACGGAAGTGGGAGTGAGGCGATTGCTGGGGCACGCGTTCGCCGGGGCCCGGCCGGAAGCATAGTTGAAGCTACAACTACGGATGGTATCTTAGTTGCCTGTTCAACTAACTGGGCTTCTGCCTCCCATCCGAAAGGCCCGCCATGAAGACCCCTCTCGTCCGTGACATCGGAATCCTGATCGCCCGCCTGGCGCTCGGCGTCGTCTTCCTCGCTCACGGACTTCAGAAGTTCGACTCGTGGGGCTACGAGGGCACCAAGGCCGGCTTCGAAGGCATGGGGGCTCCCGCGCCGGCCATCTCGGCCTTCGTCGCCACGTGGGTCGAGATCCTCGGAGGTCTCGCGCTCATCCTCGGTGTCCTGGTTCCAGTCTTCGGTTTCCTGCTGTTCCTGCTCATGGTCGGCGCGTTCTTCATCGTCCATGTGGGTAACGGCATCTACGTCGCCGATGGTGGCTTCGAGCTCGTGGTCGCACTCGGAGCGGGCGCCCTCCTGCTCGCCGTGGTCGGTTCGGGAGCGTTCGGCATCGACCGCTTCCTTGCGCCGAAGGTGCCGCTTCTCGCCGGCGCCCGATAGGTATATCCGGCCTCCTCGCGGAGGCCGGCTCGCATCTCCCGGCCGCAGCGCCGGCGGCAGGACGGCCGCCGGCGCTGCGGCCGTTTGTCGTGCCTGTGGTCATCCGGCTGGAACCGGGCACAAACGCCTGTGATTCGTTCGTGATGCGGTGCCGGCCTGTACGAGTTTTCGGACATCTTCCGAACCGGGTGGATATTTTCGATTCTCCTGCACCGATCTTCGCTCGGACCAGCGATTATCCGAATATGAAAAACGGTATTTTCGGACATAACATTGGTCGACTTTTGTCACAGGATTCACACGAGAAACCGCAGGTAACACGGCCCGTGTTGCCGCACGTAATCCGTTTCGTTATCGTGCCGTGATCCCACTCGTCGTCTGTCTGGAAATAAATCGTGTCGCCTTTCACCAAGATCAATCGAGCAAAATCACCGGTGTTCTACTCGGTGGTCGCCGCCATGTTCGTCACCCTCGGTGCCGGTGGTGCCGCGGCTGTGGTCCAGCACAAGGACGTCGTCCTCGATGTCGATGGTGAGCAGCGCGCCTTCGGCACCATGAACTCCAAGGTCGGCGACATCCTGGCCGCCGCCGGTTACACCATCGACGAGAACGACGTCGTAGCACCGGCCGTGGACTCGTCGGTGTCGGACGGCGACACGATCGTCCTTCGGCAGGCTCGCGAGATTCGGCTCACCGTCGACGGTGAGGAGCGTTCGGTGTGGACCACGGCACTGACCGTCGACGAGGCACTCGACCAGTTCCGGCTCTCCGACGACGTCTACGTCTCCGCCTCCCGTTCGCACCGGCTTCCGCTCGACGGTGCCGATCTCGAGGTCGTGACCGTCAAGACGGTGCGTTTCGCGGACAACGGTGCGCCCGCATCGGAGCTGCGTATCGCAGCACCCACGGTCGCCGACCTGCTGGAGGCCCAGGGCGCGAAGCTCGAGCAGGCTGACAGCGTCACTCCGGCTCTCGATGCGCCGCTCGAAGAGGGCATGGAAGTCGTGATCACCCGCGACCGGATCGAGCCGCGGACCGAGAATCACCCGATCGCCCCGCCCGAACACCGCGTGGACGATCCGAACATGTTCCAGGGCGAAACCGCCGTGAACGATCCCGGCGCCCCCGGCGAGCGGGCGGTGACCTTCGACGTCCACACTGTCAACGGTGTCGAGGTCGGACGTGTGGAGACCGGTTTCACGGTGGTCACCGAGCCGCGTCCCGTGATCGTCCGCGTCGGCACCAAGCCGAAGCCTGCCGTGCCGGTTTCCAGCCGCGCTTCCACCTGGGATGCTCTCGCGCAGTGCGAGGCGACCGGAAACTGGTCGATCAACACCGGAAACGGTTTCTACGGGGGCCTGCAGTTCACGCAGCAGACGTGGGCCGGGTTCGGTGGTACCCAGTACGCGCCGCGCGCCGACCTCGCCACGCGCGAGCAGCAGATCGCCGTCGCCGAGAAGGTCCAGGCCGTCCAGGGCTGGGGAGCGTGGCCGGCCTGTACCAGCAAGCTCGGCCTGCGCTGAGTGGCCCGGTGCACGCCGTGACCTGCCCGCGAGTGCGCTAGGTTCACCTCGTGTCAGCAGACGATCCCGAAACCACTCCGAGGGCCACCCCGGCTTCTCCGCGCGGCCTCGCCGCGCTGCTCGGACCCGCCGAGGTCCGGGCACTCGCGGAGGAGTTCGGGGTGCGCCCGACGAAGCAGCTCGGCCAGAACTTCGTGCACGACGCGAACACGGTGCGCCGCATCGTCAACGTGGCGGGGGTCGGCGCCGACGATGTGGTGCTCGAGGTGGGGCCCGGTCTCGGTTCTCTCACTCTGGCGCTGCTCGACGTAGTCGACCGCGTCGTAGCGGTCGAGCTGGATCCTGTTCTGGCGCAGCGTATTCCTCAGACGGTGCAGGAACGCGCACCGGAGCTCGTGGACCGTTTCGACGTCGTGCACATGGATGCGATGAAGGTGCTGCCGAAAGATCTCCCGGCAGCGCCGACCGCGTTGGTGGCGAACCTGCCCTACAACGTGGCCGTGCCGGTGCTGCTGCATCTCTTCTCCGAATTTCCTACTCTCCGAACGGCTCTCGTGATGGTCCAGGCCGAGGTCGCGGACCGGCTCGCGGCCGAGCCCGGAGGCAAGATCTACGGCGTGCCCAGCGTCAAGGCCCGGTTCTTCGGCGACGTCCGCAGGGCGGGTGCCGTGGGGCGAGCGGTGTTCTGGCCGGTTCCTCAGGTCGAATCCGGTCTCGTCCGTATCGATCGCTATGCCGAACCGCCCTGGCCCACCGATGCGGCCACGCGCGCCCGGGTCTTCGCGGTCGTAGATGCCGCCTTCGCGCAGCGGCGGAAGACGTTGCGCGCGGCCCTCAGTGGGTGGGCGGGTTCGCCGGCGGAAGCGGAAAGGCGCCTGCTCGCCGCGGGTATCGAACCGTCGACCCGCGGTGAGAAACTCGACGCCGCGGCATTCGTGCGCCTCGCCTCCGTGGAGTGACGCCCATCACCATTGCTGGCGGGTGGCTGCGATGTGTGGTTAAGTAGTCCTCGGTCGTTAGGTAGTGTGTTCGTGGTTTACCCCTCGCACATTTCTGGTTGCGAGCGGATGCGATAGCCACGATGGAATCGTTTCAGCCGTGTAGTGACAGACCCGGGAGTCGAAACCGCCTCCCGACGAGACAGGACGTTTACATCCGTCCTGCCTGCAAGTGAAGGACAGCAACATGGCTGAAGGTACTGTGAAGTGGTTCAACGGCGAAAAGGGCTTCGGCTTCATCGCTCCGTCGGACGGCTCCGCTGACGTGTTCGTGCACTTCTCCGAGATCCAGGGCCGCGGCTTCCGCACCCTCGAGGAGAACCAGCGCGTGAGCTTCGAGATCGGCCAGGGCCAGAAGGGCCCGCAGGCCACCGGCGTCAACGTCATCGGCTGACACCCACAATCTCCGGAACGGGCCGGCACCCTCAGGGTGCCGGCCCGTTCCGTATGTCGTCCGGCCGCGTTCTCGATCGCGACCACCCCGTCGCATGTGAGTCGTTCGGGCACACGCGAGTAAGCTCTGTACTCGTGCTTTCCGTCGTTCCGACCCCCGTGACAGTACGGGTCCCGTCGAAGGTCAACCTGCATCTGGCGGTCGGAGACCTTCGTCCCGACGGCTACCACGACCTGCACACGGTCTTCCAGGCGCTGTCCCTGTACGACGAGGTCTCGGTCGTCCCGGCGGACACACTGAGTGTGCGGGTGCGTGGCACCGGCGCCGACGCCGTGCCGACCGATTCCACCAACCTCGCGTGGCGCGCCGCCGAGCTCATGGCGGAACGGGCTGGGCGCACGCCCGATGTGGCGATCACCATCGACAAGGGCATTCCCGTCGCCGGTGGGATGGCCGGAGGTAGCGCCGACGCCGCGGCCACGCTCGTCGCGCTCGATGCGCTGTGGGGGATCGGAGCATCGCGGGAGGATCTCGCAGACCTCGCCGGCCGACTCGGAAGCGACGTGCCGTTCTGCCTGCACGGCGGAACCGCCATCGGGACAGGACGGGGGGAACGGCTCGTGCCCGTCCTCACCCGCGGCACCTTCCACTGGGTGCTCGCCCTGGCGAAGGGCGGCCTGTCGACTCCGGTGGTGTTCGGAGAACTCGACCGGCTGCGGGCCGAAGGCGAACCCCACCGCATCGGAGATGCCGACGCGGTGCTCTCCGCGCTCGGATCCGGCGACCCTCACGAACTCGCGCCGCTGCTCGGCAACGACCTGCAGGCCGCGGCCCTGTCCCTCGATCCCATGTTGCGCCGCACACTCCGGGCGGGTGTCGAGGCGGGTGCGCTCGCGGGCATCGTCTCCGGTTCCGGCCCGACGTGCGCCTTCCTCGTCGAGGATGAGCACGCCGCCGTAACCGTCAGCGCCGAGCTGGCCGGGGCCGGTGTGTGCCGAACCGTGCGGGTCGCCTCCGGCCCGGTGCCCGGCGCCCGCGTCGTCGGTGACTCCGATTCCGCCCGCCCCTGATCCCCGTGCTCCCGCAGTACATCCCCGCAATTCTCGGAAGGCGTTGCTCCACGTGGCCAATCTGATCAACCTCGAACAGGTGTCGAAGTCCTTCGGCATCAAGCCACTGCTCGATTCGGTGTCCCTCGGCGTGAACGAGGGGGACCGGATCGGTGTCGTAGGCCTCAACGGCGGTGGCAAGACGACGATGCTCGAGGTGCTCGCCGGTATCGAGGAACCCGATTCGGGCCGGGTGAGCCGGGTCGGTGGTCTGCGTATGGCCGTGGTCACCCAGCGTGGGGGACTGCCGGAGGGTTCGACCGTGGGGGAGACGGTGCTCGGTCCGCTCGGTGTGGCCGAACACGAATGGGCCAGTGATGCGCGCATCCGCTCGGTGCTCACCGGAATCGGCATCGACAAGCTCGGTCTCGATGCGGTGGTCGACGGCCTGTCCGGGGGCGAACGTCGCCGGGTCGCCCTCGCTGCCGCGCTCGTCCGCGATCTGGACCTGCTCGTCCTCGACGAGCCCACCAACCATCTCGATGTCGAGGGCGTTCAGTGGCTCGCCGAGCACCTGTTGTCGCGGCGCAGTGCGCTCGTCGTCGTCACCCACGACCGCTGGTTCCTCGACACCGTCGCGACCCGCACATGGGAGGTCGTCGGTGGTCGGGTCGAGAGCTACGAGGGTGGCTACAACGACTGGATCTTCGCCCGTGCCGAACGCGCCCGGCAGGCCGACGCGATGGAGGAGCGACGACGCAATCTCGCTCGTAAGGAACTGGCCTGGCTGCGCCGCGGTGCCCCCGCTCGTACGTCCAAGCCCAAGTACCGGATCGAGGCCGCCGAGGCGTTGATCGCGAACGTGCCCCCGCCACGCGATTCGGTGGCGCTGGCTTCGTTCGCGAAACGGCGTCTGGGCCGGATCGTCATCGAACTCGAGGACGCGACCCTCACGACCCCGGACGGCCGGGAACTCGTCCGCGACCTCACGTGGCGGCTCGGCCCGGGCGAGCGGATCGGACTCGTCGGGGTGAACGGTTCGGGCAAGAGCACTCTCCTGCGCACTCTCGCCGGTGAACTGCAACCTGCGCACGGACGCCGTATCCAAGGCCAGACCGTCGAGATCGGTTGGCTCCGTCAGGAACTCGACGATCTTCCGACCGACATGCGGGTGCTCGAGGCCGTCCAGGATGTAGCGGAGCGGATCACGCTGGGCGACAAGGAGATCTCGGCCGGTCAACTTGCCGAACGGCTCGGATTCACCCCGGCCCGCCAGCGCACCCCGGTCGGTGATCTGTCCGGTGGTGAACGGCGCCGTCTGCAGCTGACCCGCGTGCTCATGGCCGAACCGAACGTGCTGCTCCTCGACGAGCCCACGAACGATCTGGACATCGACACGCTCCAGCAGCTCGAGGACCTGCTCGACAATTGGGCCGGCACCCTGGTCGTCATCAGCCACGACCGGTATCTCGTCGAGCGCATCTGCGATTCGACGTGGGCTCTGTTCGGCGACGGCCGGCTCACGAACCTGCCCGGTGGTATCGAGGAGTACCTGCGCCGCCGTGCGGCGATGGGCGACGGCGACGTGCCGTCGGTGGCGTCGACCGTCGCGAAATCCGAGGATGCCCCGGCGCAGCCGAAGAAGCGCGACGGTGCTGCGGAACGCGCCGCTCGCAAGGAGCTCTCGCGTCTCGAACGGCTGGTGTCCAAGCTGACCGAGCGTGAGGAGAAGTTGCACCACGACCTCGCCGAGGCGGCCACCGATCCCGAGCGACTGCAGAAACTCGATGCGCAGTTGCGCGAGGTGGTTGCGGAGAAGGAAACTGCCGAGGAGCAGTGGATGGAGCTCGCCGAAGATCTGGACTGAATTCTCTTGACCTCGAGCCGACTCGAGGTCGGACGATGGGCGTCGTCAGAACGAACGTCCGTCAGGAGGATTCATGTCCGTCACCGGAACATCTCGCACCTCTACGCTTCTCCCGCGCTCCCGGCCGGCTCGCTCCGGCCTCGTGATCGCCGCGTCCGTCTCGGCGGCACTCGTCGTCAACCTCGTTCTGTGGGCGTCAGGTCTTGCAGCGGGTGGCACCTTCGAGCACACCGATGCGGGTGAGGTGATGAGCGCCGCACCCGGCGGTGTCGTGCTCATGACCGTGCTCCCGCTCACCGTCGGCCTGGCACTCGCGGCGCTGCTGATGCTGTGGTGGAACGGCTTCGCCCGGATCGCACAGGTTGTCGGGGCCATACTGCCGCTCGCGACGATCCAAGGCACGATCAGCGCGGATTTCGACACTCCGAGCACTGTTGCGCTCACACTGATGCACGTGGTGATCGCTGTCGTGGCCGTCGCGGCGATCGAGTTGCTGCGAGTGCGTCGCTGACACGGACGAAGGGGAGGAGATGCGCGAGTTTATTTGCAGAGAAGCACATTTCCTCCCCTCGGTCCGCAGGTCTACAGGCCGAGCAACTTGCTGATGATCTCGTTCATGATCTCGTTGGTGCCGCCGCCGATGCCGAGGACACGAGCGTCACGGAAGTGACGCTCGACTTCGCTCTCGCGCATGAGGCCGATGCCACCGGCGAGTTGCACGGCTTCCATGACGGCGTGGTCGCACGCCTTGACGGCGTTGTTCTTCGCCATCGAGGTCTCGAGCAGCATGCCTTCGCCGTTGACCCACCGCTCGGCCACGGAGCGGCAGAACGTCTTTGCCGCCGTGATCTCGGTGGCGAGTTCGGCGAGGCGGTGGCGCACGACCTGACGCTTCGACAGAGGCCGGCCCATCGTCTCGCGGGACTTGACCCACTCGACCGTCAGGTCGAAGCAGCGCTGCGCGGTGGCGACGGCCTGGAACGCGAGCGACAGGCGCTCACCTTGGAACTGCTGGGCGATCTGCGCGAACGCCGAGTTCTCGGCTCCGACGAGGTTGGCGACCGGCACCCGCACGTCGTCGTAGAACAGTTCGGCGGTGTCGGAGCACAGCCAGCCCATCTTGTCCAGTTTGCGTGAGACCGTGAAACCCGGTGTGTCCGTGGGAACGACGATGAGGGATATGCCGCCTGCGCCCGCGTCACCCGTGCGCACCGCCGTGGTGACGAAGTCGGCGCGGGTGCCCGAGGTGATGTAGAGCTTCGCACCGTTGATGACATACTCGTCGCCCTCGCGACGTGCGGTGGTGCGGATGTTCGCGACGTCGGAACCGCCGCTCGGCTCGGAGATCGCCAGGGAGCCGATCATGCGACCCTCGAGTGCGGGTCGCGCGAACCGCTCGATCAGGTCGGTGTTGCCGGAGGCCACGATGTGCGGGGTCGCGATGCCGTGGCTGAACAGCGCCGAGATCAGGCCGGACGAGCCGCCCGCGAGGATGATCTCCTCGAGGATCGCGAGCATGTCGAGGGCGTTGCCTCCCGAGCCGCCATGTTCCTCGGCCACCGAGGCTCCGAGCAGCCCCGCGTCGGCTGCCTTGCGGTGCAGTTCGCGGGGGATCTCACCGGCACGTTCCCATTCGTCGAGGTGGGGGACGATCTCCTTGCGTGTGAAGTCGGCGGCGAGCCGGCGCAGTGCCTTCTGCTCGTCGGTGTCCCAGCGGATCACTTCGGTGGTGGTCACGACTATTCGCCCTTCCAGACAGGTGCGCGCTTCTGCATGAAGGCCATGACGCCTTCGAGGGTGTCGGCGCTGGTGGTCAGACGTGCGAGCGCCTTGTCGGTCAGTTCCCAGGCCTGGTCCTCGGCGGGAATGTTGCCGTCGACGATGCCGCGGGCGACGGTCTTGCTCGCCTGCACGGCGAGTGGTGCGCCGGCTGCGATGTCGGCAGCGAGTGCAAGGGCCGTGTCGAGGACCTCGGTCTGCGGGACGACCCGGTTGACCAGGCCCCAATGCAGCGCGTCGGCAGCGGACATCGGTTTGCCGGTGAGAATCAACTCCATCGCCACGGCGCGAGGAATGGCCTGTCCGATGCGGAACACTCCACCGGCACCGGCGATCAGCCCGCGGTGGACCTCGGGCAGGCCGAATTCCGCAGTGTCCGAGGCGACGACGAGGTCGCTCGCGAGGGCGAGTTCGGTGCCGCCCCCGAGCGCTGTGCCGTTGACCGCGGCGATGACGGGCTTGGAGATGTGGTGTTTCACCACACCCGCGAAGCCCCAGTGGGCGGTCTCGGGTGGAGTGACACCGTCCGGTCCCTTGGTGCCCAGGGCCTTGAGGTCGGCGCCGCCGCAGAAGACGGCGTCACCGGCGCCGGTGAGCACCACGACGCGCACGTCGCGTTCGGATTCGGCACGCTCCCAGGCATCACCGAGTGCCTGGTGCACGTCGGCGTTGATGCTGTTGGCGGCCTTGGGGCGGTTGATGGTGACGACGAGGACGTGTTCGCGCTTCTCGACGAGGACGACGGGTTCGCTCACGACAGGGACTCCTCGGTGGGTCGGTTCTCGATGGGGGTGAGGGTCAGGTGCCCGCCGTTGTCGGTGACGTGCACGGTCTCGCCGACGATGTCGGCTCCGGCGGCGAGAATCATGGCGCCGGCGGCGTCGGTCTGGCCCGAGACTCGCTTCCCGTCGGGAGTCAGGCCGACGAGGAAACCGACAGAAGGGTTGCCGTCGCGACCGAATTCGGCAGTGGCGGTGACGATCTGAACTTCGCCGGTGTAGTCGGTCGCGGCTTCGGGGGCGGAGGGCTCGAGCAGGACGTGTTCGGGGTCGCCGACATATCCGTCGGTGTGGGGAGCGCAGCCGAGGACCACGACGTGCTGGTAGGTCAGGTAGCCGCCGTTGCCGTGCACGAGAGCGAGCTCGCCGTCCTCGCGCAGGCGTTTCGCCACCGCCACGACCGAATGCAGTGTGTAGCTGTTGAGCGGCCCGCCGAAGAAGGAGTGGCCACCGGTCACCGACGGCACGGTGTTGCGGGGAAGGCCGAGCTGTTCGATCAGCAACTTCGGCACTACCGGGAAGCAGCTGTAGGCGTCGATGATGTCGAAGTCCGTGGGCCGCAGGTCGGTCGCCGACAGTGCTCTGCGCAGGGCGTCGTCGAGCGCAGCAGAGCGGCCGAAGTCGCCGCGCGCCAGCACATCCGAAGGTTCGGTCGCGCCGGCCCCACCCCACACGTAGAGGAGTCGGTCGTCGGCGACACCGAGTTCGCGGGCCACGGCGAGCGAAGTCACGACCACGGCCGCGGCCTGGTCGACGAACGGCATCGCATTGAGCAGGAGCGGATACGGGTCGGTGACGAGGCGATTCTTCCCGGCCACGGTGCGGATGTCGTCGGGGGTGCGCCGCTCGGGGTTCCAGGAAGCCGGGTTGTCCGCGGCGAACTCCGAGAAGGCGGCGTACAGCGTCGCCGACCAGTCGAGTGATTCTTCGCGCGAATGTCCGAGGTCATGACTGAGCCGGTTCTCGAACAGCGGGTAGACCCGGGTGGGAGCTACCATGCCGGCCCGCTGCATCGCGGGGCTGCCGAGGTCCTCGTTGCTGATCGGAGCGGGGCCACCGGGCGCGGTTGTCCATCCTAGGGTGGCCGGATCGGTGCCCGCCTTGTACGAATTGGTCACCGAGGCCTGTGCTTCACCGCCGACGAGCAGCGCGACGGTGCTGGTGCCCGCGGCGATGTCGTGGGCGATGCGATCGAGCACGGCCGCCGGCCAGTGGCCACCGATGGGCGTCGTCGACGTGTGTTCGGCGCTCGCGCCGAGACGTTCGGCGAGCAGGCCCGGCAGGTCGTCGTAGTTCCAGCTCGCGGTCTTGATCGCATGGATGGTGTCGATGCGCGAGGCGAGGTCGACGCCGGTGTCGGCGATTGCGGCCGAGGCGGCCTCGTGAACGAGATCGAGCGGTTCACGCGGCTCGGCGGGCGCACCGGCGCGGCCGGAGCGCAGGTCGCCGACTCCGATCACGACGGGCACCCGGGTGGGGTCGGTCATGGTGTTCCTTCGGTCGTGCTCTTTGGAGAGGAGGACGCCGCCAGCCTAATACGGACGATTTCAGTCTGTAAATAGGCGTGGGTCTGGCACACTTGCCCGACGTGACCGACGTACCCGCCCCGCGCCGCCGGGGCCGCCCCCGCGATGCCGACCTCGAGGACCGAGTGTTCGACGCCGTGCTCGAGGTGTACTCCGAGACGAGCTGGCGCGGTTTCACCCTGGACGCGGTAGGTCGCCGCGCCCGTGTGGGACGGGCCGCCCTCTACCGTCGCTGGGCCGACAAGGACGATCTGCTCGTCCAGGCGCTCGAAGCACGCAGCCCGCTGCCCATGCCGATCGACACGGGTGCTCTCCGATCGGATCTCGTCGAACTTGCCCGGCAACTGCTGCGCGGCTACCGGACCACCCCAGGACTGGTGAGTCTGCGCGTCGCACTGGACGCCCGCGCGAATCCGGAACTGCTCGCCCGGTTGACTCACACGCTCAACCGCAGCCGTGTGCTCGCGGCTCGCACGATCGTCCACCGCGCCGTCGAACGTGGTGAACTTCCTGCAGACACCTCGGCGACCCTCTTGCTCGAGATGGTCACCGGCACCGTGCTGAGCCATGCGCTGTTCGCACTGACCACCCCGGGCGAACACGTCGACGACGAGTACGCCGAACTCGTGGTCGATGCGACGATTCGCGCGCTGAGCGGGTCGTGAGCCCGTGACGCATGCGTTCTCCCGTGACCGAATCGCGACCGAGTGTGTCCTGGTAACGGTGTGATTCCGGCGGCTGATCCAGCTCATCCGGTCTAGCCTGGAAGCGAGTACTGGCAGGGGGTGGCAATGGGAGGCCGCGATGGATCTGCAGGCGGTAACGGAGATCACGAGGCTCAAGTACCGTTACGCGCGTGCACTCGACACGAAGGACTGGGACGAACTCGCGAACACCCTGATGCCGGACGCGCACGCGGTCTACGGGGAGCATCTCGTTTTCGATTCACGCGACGCCTTCATCGGTTTCCTGGAGAACACGCTGGGCACGCGCTTGGTCACAGAACACAGGTGTTCCCATCCTGAGATCGATATCGACGAGGACGGTCGCAACGCCACCGGGGTGTGGCTGTTGTCGGACACCGTGATCATCCCCGAGGACGGAATGTTGCTGCGGGGGTCGGCCCATTACCACGATCGGTACAGCTTGAACGAGGACGGACGCTGGCGCATCAGCCGGACCGGCTATCGTCGCAATTGGGAGACGGTCACCTGCATGGGAGACGCCCCCTCGTTGAGGCTGACCATCAACCCCTGGGCGCTACTGCAGCAACCGAGAGCCTCCTGAGGAATCCCGCGACGATGGTCACCGAGCACTCCGACGACTTTCCTCGCCCGGGGGCGCTGCCCTATCTCACCGTGCCGCGGGCGCACGACGCGATCGACTGGTACACGCGGGTCTTCGATGCTTCGCTGACCACCGAACCGGTCATGATGGACGACGGCCGTGTGGGGCATGCCGAGCTGCGGCTCCCCTCCGGGATGATCTACCTCGCAGAGGAATTCCCCGAGCTCGGACTCACCGCACCGCAGGAGGGGGCGGTTTCGGTGAGTCTGATGCTCGAGGTGGCGGACACCGATACCGTTCTCACCCGTGCCCGCCTGGCCGGGGGATCCGTCGAACGATGGATCAACGAGGCCCACGGCCATCGCAACGCCACCCTGCTCGACCCCTTCGGTCATCGCTGGATGCTCGTGGGCCCGTTGAACGGCAAGCTTCCGCCCTCCCCGGAGTGAGCTTCGTCGGTCCCTGCCGCTGTAGCATGCGGCGATGAGCGAGATCGCGCGTCGCAGCGAGTTCCCCGATCTTCGCGGCTGGATCCGCGCGCTTCCCGTCGTGGCTGTGCCCACCCCACGGTTCGAGCCGGCATCGACCCCGCAGGAGACCTTCGTCGAATGGCTCGCGGAGGCGGCCGACGCCGGGATCACCGAGCCGCATGCGGCAACGCTGTCGACCGTGGACCCATCGGGGATGCCCGATGCTCGCATGCTGCTGATCAAGGACGTCACCGACGAGGGGTGGTGGTTCTCCGGTGACGACCGTTCGCCGAAGGGACGCGATCTCGACGCGACGCCCGCCGCCGCGCTCACCGTGTACTGGCGCGAACTCGGCCGGCAGGTCCGCGTGCGCGGGCCCGTCGAGGTCGGCCCGCCCGAGATGTGCGCCCGCGACTTCCGGGAACGATCGGTATTCGCCCGCGCGGTCGCGTCCACGGGCAGGCAGAGTGAGGTTCTGTCCGACCCGGGCGAATACGACCGTCTCGTGAACGAACGCCTTGCCGCCCTCGAGCGCGATCCCGACCTCGTCTCGCCGCACTGGACCGCCTGGTGTGTCGCTGCCACGACGGTCGAATTCTGGCAGTCGGATCCCGGTCGACGGCATCTGCGCTACCGCTATCGCCGAGCGCAGGATCGCTGGTCCACCGAGGAACTCCACCCCTGATCTTCTCGCGCCGCGGGGATTCGCCGCATATGACCGGTAGGCTCCCCGCCGTGAAAGAGTCCTTCATCCGCACACGCGTCGCCAACGGAGTCGGCGAAGTGCAACTCGACCGGCCCGGTGCTCTCAACGCACTCGACCGGTCGATGATCCACGACGTCTATTCGTCGCTCCTCGCCTGGCGTGACGATCCGGCCGTCACGGCCGTTCTCGTCACCAGCACGTCCGATCGCGCATTCTGCGCGGGCGGCGACGTCAAACCGGTGCGGGAAGTCGCTCTCGACGGACGATTCGACACCGTCCGGGAGTACTTCGCCGACGAGTACCGGCTCGACGAACTCGTCGCTACCTACCCCAAGCCGTATCTCGCAGTACTCGACGGTGTCACGATGGGCGGCGGCCTGGGCATCTCGGTGCACGGCGCGGTGCGCGTCACCACCGAGAGGACGACGATGGCCATGCCGGAGACGGCCATCGGGTTCGTCCCCGACGTCGGGTCGAGTCATTTCCTCCCGCGTCTACGCGGCACCACGGCGCGCTGCGACGCCGTAGGAATGTATCTCGGGCTCACCGGCGCTCGTATCGATGCCGGAGACGCCCTGGCGGTCGGTCTGGCCACGCACTACGTGCCCAGCGCGCGCATCGACGACTTCTCCGACCGTATCCGCGCGGGTCAGTGGCACGAGGCACTCGACGAGTTCGTCGAACCGTCCCCCGAATCCTCTCTGGAGCAACGTTTCCCCGACATCGAGACGGTCTTCGGCGACGGGACGGTGCTCGATATGGTGGCCCGCCTCGACGAGCTTCCCGAGATCGACGCGAAGTGGGCCGAGCAGACCCGCACGGCAGTGCGATCGCTGTCGCCGACGAGCGTATGGGCGACCGCCGAACTGATGCGTCGTGGCGCCGAGAGCACCCTCGGCGAGTGTTTCGCCCGCGAACTCGACCTCGCCGTGCGTGTCGCCGCGAGCCCGGACTTCGCAGAAGGTGTACGTGCCGTCCTCGTCGACAAGACCCGCGATCCGAACTGGTCGCCGCCCGCCCTCGAAGACGTGGACCCGGCGGCGATAGCCGACCTCTTCGGGGACTGATCGCTCGCCCTGATGTGGAGGCAGCGGGGCCGAGCGAACCCGGTCTAGCGGGCGTGGCGCTGCGGCAACTGCAGGTCGACCACGATGGGCTGCCCGCCGAGGGTTGCGCGGATCTCGGGTTTCTCGAGCCCGCCCGCCAGCAGGTATTCGCCGAGCAGGGTGAGCAGTTCGTCGTTGTCGGCCATCGGGTCACCGTGCGCGCCTGCGGTGCGCGAGTCGCGCGAGGTCAGTTCGTTCTGCGCGAGTCGTGCGGCGATACGCACCGACGCGACGCCCATCGAGTTCCGCCGCGACGGTACCGGGCTCGGCATGGTGCTTGTGCCCAGGCTCTCGCTCGCCGTTGTCGCTGTGGTGATCGGCCCACTCGCGGAGCCGTTCGTACCGGTGCTGCTCACCAGGGTCGTTCCTTCCTCGGAATTGCCGGCGCCCACCCCGCCGGCCGGGTCACCTTCGAGCGACGATGAGTCCCCGATGCTCGCACGGTGTGTTCCGGGATCCGGCGTGCTCGTCAGCGGGGTACTGCTCGGAAGAGGAGTGCTCGGCAGCGGGTAGACGAAAGTGCCCGAGCGCTTTGCCCGCCCGGAACGCTTGCTCGCATCCGTCGTCCCACCGGACGACAGACCCTCACCGGCTGCGGCCGGCACGTCGTCGTTCATCGACACAGCTCCTGATTCCACCCGAATACGTCGGATCGACGGAAGGAAAAGTATCAGTAAAATCCGCTGGATGCACTACGCGGACGCCGCCGCCGGGATGGTTCAGTCGGTCGCGGCGACCAGGGGTTCGAGAGTGAGCTCCGGCAGCTCCTTGAGGATGTACTGCAACCGCCACTTGTCGCTGACGAGAGCGAGAAGTACACCGTCCGAGCGGGTGAACACCTCGACGCCACGCTGCCGGTTCAGCTCGTCGGCCGAGGCGGCGTCCGTGCGGCGCGCGAGCGAGTAGCCGAGAGGTTCGATCTTCGGGTCGACGTTGTACTCGGCCTTCATGCGCGCGGCGACCACCTCGAACTGCATCGGTCCCACGGCCGCCATCACCGGGGATGCGTCACCGCGGATGTCGTTGCGGAGGATCTGCACGACGCCCTCGGAGTCGAGCTGGTCCACGGCCCGCCGGAACTGTTTGTACTTCGAGGCGCTCTCGGCGCGCAGGATCGCGAAGTGCTCGGGAGCGAACGACGGGATCGGCGGGAACTCCACCTTCTTGTCGACGTAGAGAGTGTGGCCGGGTGCCAGAGCGGTGGCGTTGACGAGGCCGACGACGTCGCCGGGGTAGGCGTTCTCCACCGTGGAGCGTTCGCGGCCGAAGACGGTCAGCGCGTACTTGGTGGCGAAGGGTTTTCCGGTCTGGGCATGTGTGACGACCATGCCGCGCTCGAACACACCGGACACCACACGCATGAAGGCGAGCCGGTCGCGGTGGGCGGTGTCCATACCGGCCTGCACCTTGAAGACCACGGCGCTGAACGGATCGTCGACCTCGCGGGGGGTGCCGTCGACGGCGAGGCGGGCACGCGGTGGGGGCGCGAGGGTGACCAGCGTGTCGAGGATCTGCCGCACACCGAAGTTGAGCATCGCCGACGCGAAGATCACGGGCGATGTCTGTCCGGCGAGGAACAACTCCTGATCATGGTCCTGGCCGCTGGCGGAGAGCAGTTCGGATTCCTCGACCGCCTCGGCCCAGCTGTCGCCTTCGCGGTCGAATGCCTCGTCAGGGGTCAGATGTTCCTCGGGGGCGATCTTCGCCCCACCTGCGGTGCGGGTGAATTTGATGTACTCGAGCGCGGCACCGTCCTCGCCTCGGCGCAGCAGACCGCGGAAGTCGCCGGCGATGCCCACAGGCCAGAACAGGGGAGTCGGCGTGAGGCCGATGCGCTCGTCGATCTCGTCGAGCAGTTCGAGGGGGGTGCGGCCCGGACGGTCCCACTTGTTGATGACGGTGACCACGGGGATGCCCCGGTGACGACACACCTGGAACAGCTTGAGGGTCTGCGGTTCGAGACCCTTCGCCGCGTCGATGAGCATGACGGCGGCGTCGACCGCCGTGAGTACGCGATAGGTGTCCTCCGAGAAATCGGAGTGGCCGGGAGTGTCGACGAGGTTGACGACGTTGACGAACTCGGCCTCGGTGTTCGCGATGTCCGACCGTGTGTAGTTGAACTGCAGCGCCGTGGAGCTGACGGAGATGCCGCGGGCCTTCTCCATCTCCATCCAGTCCGAGACCGTCGACTTGCGTCCGGCCTTGCCGTGGACCGCGCCTGCCTCCGAGATCACCTTCGCGTGCAGGGCGAGCGCTTCGGTGAGTGTCGACTTACCGGCGTCGGGATGCGAGATGACGGCGAAGGTACGTCTGCGCTCGGCTTCGGCTCGGACCTCCTTCGCAGACGCAGGCTTCGTGGTGCCGGTGGATTGACTGTCGGCCGAAGCGTGCGGGGTGCTCAACGCGAAAAACCTCTCGAAGGGGGCAGGGAGTAGGGGCGCTATCGCCGCCAACTCGTCTATGTTACTCGGCGATTCGGTGTCGATTTCCGCCAGATTCGATCACGTTTCCCGGGTGCGACCCCACTCGGCCTTTTCACAGGCGCACGCTGGTGTGCAAGTGGAGATCTCGACAATCACCGGAGCGCGCGTCACCGGGGACGAGGGAGCGGGTCGTGAGCAGGTTCACCGAGGAGATGTACGCATCGGCTGATGCGGACACCGGGGCACTGGTCACCGGAGAACCGGACGCGCCGCTGCGGCAGAGTTGGGGACTGATCCACCGGCAGGCGCGGCGCATGGCCGGCGCCCTCGCCGCCGCAGGAATCGGACCGGGTGATGCCGTAGGCATCCTCGCGGGACAACCGGTGGACATCGCGCCGGTCTGCCAGGCGGTGTGGATGCGCGGGGGGAGCGTGACGATGCTGCACCAGCCCACCCCGCGCACCGACCTGCAATTGTGGTCACGCGGCACCGAGGTCGTCCTGCGGATGATCGATGCCCGCGCTGTCGTCCTCGGTGCCCCGTTCGAGATCGCGGAGCCCTTGCTCCGCGAACGCGGAATCCCCGTCGTCCCCGTGGAGCAGATGCGCGAGGGCGCACCCGTCGATCCCGTGGACACCGCGGAGTCGGACGTCGTGCTGCAGCAACTCACGTCCGGGTCGACCGGTTCGCCGAAGGCGGTGCGGATCACGCATGGCAACTTCTATGCCAATTCGGTGGCGATGATGGACCGCGTCAAGTTCTCGCTCGAAGACGACGTGATGGTCAGCTGGCTGCCCCTGTTCCACGACATGGGCATGGTGGCTTTCCTCAGCGTTCCCATGCAGGTGGGGGCCGAGGTCGTTTCCGTCACGCCGATCGACTTCCTGCGCTCGCCGATCCTGTGGGCGGAGCTGATCTCCAAGTATCGGGGAACGCTCACGGCAGCACCGAATTTCGCGTACTCACTGCTGGCGCGGAAGTTGTCGCAGGCACCGGACGGTGTGGTCGACCTGTCGTCGATGCGCTGGATGTGGAACGGTGCCGAGCCGGTCGACCCCGACACGATGGAGGCGCTCGCAGCGGCCGGAGAACGATTCGGTCTCGACCCCGCAGCCCTCGCGCCGTCCTACGGAATGGCCGAGACGACGCTCGCGGTTTCGGTTCCCGATCCGGGACGGGGGATGGTGCTCGACCTGGTGGACCCCGACCTGCTCGAGGGCGGTGGGATGGCCGTGCCGACCGGCCGTCCCCATGCTCGCCGGATGCCGACCCTCGGCCGTCTCGTGGCCGGTCTCGAGGGCCGCGTGGTCGACCGGGACGGGCAGGTACTGCGGCCCCGCGGGGTGGGCATCATCCAATTGCGCGGCGAGGCCGTCACGCACGGTTACCTCACGGTGGACGGGCCCCTTCCGGCGCAGGATTCCGAGGGCTGGCTCGACACCGGTGACGTGGGGTATTTCACCGAAGAGGGCCTTGTCGTGGTGTGCGGCCGGGTGAAGGACGTCATCATCATGGGTGGCCGGAACATCTATCCCACCGACATCGAACGAGCGGCCGGGACAGTCGACGGGGTGCGGCCCGGCAACTCCGTCGCGATCCGGCTCGACTCGGGGGAGAAGCGCGAATCGTTCGCGGTCGCCGTGGAGACCAAGCTCTTCGACGATCCGGAGCAGGTGCGTCGCATCGAACACGAGGTGGCGCACGCCGTGTTCACCGAGGTGGGCGTGCGGCCACGCACGGTGGCGGTACTCGGTCCCGGCAGTATCCCGAAGACCTCCTCGGGGAAGCTGCGCCGAGGCTCGTCGCTCGGGTTGTTGTCGCGCGGTTGAGTCCCGAACCGAACCACCGAGAACGCGAAACGCGTCAGTGGATGCGGTTCTGGGCGCCTTCGAGCCCGAGCTTCAGGAGCAGTTCGACAGCGTCGGCGCCTTCCTCACACCACACGTCGAGTTCCTTGCGTTCGGTGGCCGAGAACGGTTTGAGCACGAAGTCGGCGGGGTCCTGCCGCCCCGGAGGACGACCGATACCCATCCGCACCCGCAGGTAGTCCTTCGTACCGATCGCCGACGAGATCGACCGCAGACCGTTGTGGCCGTTCTCTCCGCCCCCGAGCTTGAGCCGGATCGTCCCGAAGTCCAGATCCAGTTCGTCGTGCACGACGATCACGTTCGCGGGATCGACCGAAAAGAACTTCGTCAGGGCGGCGACAGGCCCGCCGGACAGGTTCATGTAGGTGCGTGGTTCGGCGATGATCACCTGCCGCCCGTCGAGACGGGCCTGCACGATGTCGGCGTTGCTGCGCTTGTGTGCCGAGAACTTGCCACCGACGCGTCCGGCCAGCACGTCGGCAACCATGAATCCGATGTTGTGCCGGGTGTTCTCGTATTTCGGCCCGGGATTGCCGAGACCGACCACGAGTGCGGTGTCGTCACCCACCTGCAGAATCCTTCCGTGCATTCGAACGACGTGCGGCGCGCCACCCCGAAGGGATGACGCGCCGCACGAGTGACTTCAAGAGCCGGGAGGGGCTCAGGCCTCCTCGGCCTCTTCTTCGGCAACCTCTTCGTCCTCGGTACCGAGAGCGTCGGCCGAGGGAGCCTCGACGATGTTCACGAGCAGCAGCTCGGGATCGTCCTGCAGAGTCGCGCCGGAGGGCAGCTCGACGCCACCGGCCAGGATCTGGGTGCCGGCCTCGGCACCCTCGATCGAGACGGTGATCTCCTCGGGGATGTTCAGGGCATCGGCCTCGAGCTTGATGGTCGTGACCTCGTTGACCACCAGCGTGCCGGAGCCGGCCTCGCCGGAGAGGACGACGGGCACCTCGACGGTGACCTTCTCGCCCTTCTGCACGACGAGCAGGTCGGCGTGCTCGATGTAGCGACGGATCGGGTGGACGACGACCGACTTCGTCAGCGCGAGCTGCTCGTCGCCGTCGATGTCGAGGGTCAGGACGGCGTTGGTGCCGTGAGCACGCAGCACTGCTGCGAACTCGAGGTCGGGGAGGGCGAGGTGCCGGGGCTCGGTGCCGTGGCCGTAGAGGACGGCGGGGACCTGGCCGGCACGACGGGCGCGGCGTGCGGCACCCTTGCCGAACTCGGTGCGGACGCTGGCTACGAGACGATTCTCGTCGGACATGATGTGACGGCTCCTACGCTGGTGGCACTTCGTGGTCGGGTGTTCTCGAACGAACGGAACCGACACGGGCGACCGGGGAGCACATTGCTTCCGTCGCAGCCGCGTCGATCACGGTGATCCAGCGATATTGCGGTTCACCCTCGCCGAGACAACTCGAACCACTTTACCGGATGACGTCGCGCAGCGACAAACAGGTCTCGTGCGGTCTCACGACCGGGCGAGGTCGCGCACCGCGGCGAGAAACTTGTCGACGTCGTCGGGGGACACGAAATAGTGGGGCGACGCCCGCACCACCGACTGCAGATTCCGCGCGGTCATGTCGAGCAGTGTCGAACTGCGGTGGCTGACGGTCACGGTCACCGAACGCCCGGCCAGGGCGTCGCGGACGTCCTGGGGATCGTGGCCGTCCACGGTGAACGAGACGATGCCGCTGCGCTGCTCACCGAGATCGGTGACGGTGACGCCGTCGATGCCGGCGAGTCCGTCCCGCACCTGTCCGGCGCGATGGGCCACCGCTTCCGCTACGGCATCCACGCCCAGTTCGAGAAGATAGTCCACGGCCGCGCCCAGACCGAGGCGGGCTGCTACGTCGGTCTCCCACAATTCGAAACGCCGGGCGTCCGGGGCGAGTGCGTACGTCTGCGGCGACGTCCAGGTTGCACTGTGCAGGTCGAGCACGGTCGGTTCGAGAGCCGTGACCAGTCGCTCACGTATATGCAGGAAGCCGGTGCCCCGGGGGCCGCGCAACCACTTGCGACCGGTGCCCGACAGCGCGTCGACGTCGAGTTCGGGCACGCTCACCGGCAATTGCCCCACCGATTGGCACGCGTCGAGCAACACGAGCGCACCGACCGCGTGCGCGGCGTCGGCGACCTCCCGTACCGGGTTGAGCAATCCACCGTTGGTCGGGGCGTGGACGACGGACACCAGTCGCACTCGTTCGTCGAGCATCCTTTCGAGTGCCTCGACGTCGATGCGGCCGGACGAATCGGAGGGGATCGTCTCGACGACCGCACCGGTGGCCCGGGCGCGCTGGAGCGCGGCAATCGCGTTCGCCGCGTATTCGGCCTGTGAGAGCAGGATGCG
This sequence comes from Rhodococcus sp. NPDC047139, assembly GCF_040643435.1. NCBI lineage: Bacteria > Bacillati > Actinomycetota > Actinomycetes > Mycobacteriales > Nocardiaceae > Rhodococcus > Rhodococcus sp. NPDC047139. Next base: position 58,648 of record NZ_JBEYUH010000013.1, on the reverse strand, counting down.
GTCGCCGGGTCGCAGCGGAACGGCGTAGAAGAAGGACGTCCATGCCCGGGAGGCACTGTCGGTGAGCGCGATCGTCGTCTCGGGTACCCCGAACAGGCGACCCAACGACGTCTTCACGGCTGCGAGATCGTCCGCTCGCTCGTTCGCTGCGACGTAGCCCCCGACTTCCGCTTCGCGGCGCAGATGTCCGACCACCGTCTCGAGTACCGGCGTGGGTGGCAACGACGACCCCGCACTGTCGAGAAAGACCCTGTCCGAGCACCCGGGTGTGTCCCGGCGAACCGCCTGCAGGTCCGGCACCGGCCGCTCACCTCCTTCATCGTCCCGTGCGTCGGGTTCGAGACTGCCCCGCCGGCCGTGCTCGCGCACGCACCGATGCGTTATCCGCGCGTCGCGTCCCCGGCCGGGTTAGTCTCGACCGCAGACCTGGCTCGCTGCCGAGGGGGTGGAGCAATGGCGATGGCTGTCGATACCGCGGCGTCACGTGCCCGCAAAGGTCTCGGTTCACGCGCAGATGCCGAGGATCACGTCCGCAGGCGGGCTTTCCGGTTGGGAACTCCGAGGCTGATCGGGGTCGAACTCGAGTGGCTCACGGCTCGGGCGGACGGCACCGAGTCACGCCCGGAACTCACGAGCCTCGTCGATGCGCTCGGGCCGCACGCCCCCCGGACGGTGGCACCGGCGTCGTCTGCGCGTCCTCTGCCCTCGGGCAGTGTGGTGAGCCTCGAACCAGGTGGTCAGGTGGAGTTGTCGAGCGTGCCGTGCGTGTCGGCGCGACAGGTGTGCGATCGGCTCACGGCCGACCTCCGCATGCTCCGGGCACTGCTCGCCCGACGATCGGTGACCATGCTCGACCACGCCGCCGACGGGGTACGTCCTCCCCAGCGTCTGCTCCGCACCCCGCGCTACGGCGCGATGGAACTCCGCTACGACCGCATCGGCCCGATGGGCCGGTTGATGATGAACAGCACCGCATCGGTGCAGGTCTGTGTGGATGCGGGCGCCGACGATGCGGAGGTGCGGCGCCGCTGGGACCTGCTGCACGCCGTCGGACCGGCAATGATCGCCGCATTTGCGTGCTCTCCCCGGCTGCGGGGTGCTCCGGACGGCGATTGGGTGTCGCAGCGGATGCGTGCCTGGCTCGAACTCGACCCCGCCCTCACCCACGTTCCGGATCCCGCCGACTACCCGGCGTGGGTTCTCGACGCTCCGCTCATGTGCGTGCGCTCCGATCTGCCCGAATGGCACCCTCCGCCCGGAGCGACCTTCGCGGCCTGGCTCGCGGGTGAGCTCGACTCCGACATCCGCCGGCGCCCCACCGTCGACGACCTCGACTATCACATGACGACGCTGTTTCCTCCCGTCCGGCCGTGCGGGCATCTCGAAGTGCGGTATCTCGATGCCCAGCCGGGCGATTCGTGGCAGGTGCCCGTCGCGGCGTTCGAAGCGCTGCTCTCCGCACCCGACGTCTCAGCGGAGGCATGCGCGATCGTCGCCCCGGTGCGGGACATGTGGCGCGAATCGGCCCGTGTCGGCCTCGGTTCGTTCGAACTGCGGGCTGCCGCAGCGAGTCTGCTCTCGCTCGCGGCGGAGTCCTCGCGCGACATGCGATTCACCGCCGCACTCGACGCGGCGGCGGCGCGGTGCCTACGTGGCCTGGCTCCGGGTGAGGAGACGCGGTGACAGCGGTTCGTGCTGCGCTCAGGCGCCACCTCGAGCAGGCGCGTGCCCGCACCGAAGTCCTGACCGCGATACCGGAAGCCGAACTCGTCGCCCAGCATTCGCCGCTGATGAGCCCACTGGTGTGGGATCTCGCGCACATCGCGAATCAGGAGGAAAGGTGGCTCGTGCGGGTGGCGGGTCGTCGTGCAGCGGTGCGCGGCGACATCGACGATCTCTACGACGCCTTCCGGCATCCTCGCGCGAGCCGCACCGGGCTGCCGCTCCTCGATCCCGAGGCTGCTCGAGGATATGCGCGTGCCGTCCGCGAACTCACGTGGCAAGTGCTCGATCGAAGCGCATTCGACGACGAGCTGACCCGCGAAGGATTCGTCTTCGCGATGGTCGCGCAGCACGAACAGCAGCACGGCGAGACGATGCTCGCGACACACCAACTGCGCCAGGGTCCTCCCTTGCTCGACGCTCCGGAAGCGCCGCGCGTGGCCACGCCACCGGCTGTCGATCGGGTACGGATCTCCGCGGGCGAGTTCGAGATGGGGACGTCCACCGATCCGTGGGCGCTCGACAACGAACGGTCCGCCCACACGGTCTTCGTGCCCGAGTTCGAACTCGACACGGCGCCCGTCACGAACCGGTGCTATCTCGAGTTCGTCGAGGACGGCGGTTACGATCGGCGCGAACTGTGGAGCGAGGCGGGCTGGGCGCATCGCATCGAAGCCGGTCTCCAAGCTCCGCAGTTCTGGCACCGAGACCCCGAGAGTGGCTGGAAAAGAACAGCTTTCGGTAGAACGGCGCCGATCCACCCTGACGAGCCCGTGGTGCACGTGTGCTTCCACGAAGCCGAGGCGTTCGCGCGCTGGGCCGGTGGGCGCCTGCCGACCGAGATCGAATGGGAGAAGGCGGCGAGGTGGGATCCCGCGACCGGGCGCAGTCGACGATACCCTTGGGGCGACGAGGATCCCGGTCCCGAGCACGCCAATCTGGGTCAGCGCCATCTCGGTCCGGCCGTGGTCGGTGCCTACCCGTGCGGAGCCTCGCCCCTCGGAGTGCACCAACTGATCGGCGACGTGTGGGAATGGACCTCATCACCGTTCGTGGGCTACGCCGGCTTCCGGGCGTTTCCCTACCGTGAATACTCCGAGGTGTTCTTCGGCGACGGCCACCGAGTGCTGCGCGGAGGATCGTTCGGAACCGGCGATATCGCGTGCCGCGGAACCTTCCGTAACTGGGATCTACCCGTCCGCCGGCAGATCTTCGCCGGATTGCGCGTCGCATACGGGACGGGCGATGTGTAGACACCTCGCGTACATCGGACCCGAGACCGATATCGCCGCGCTGCTGTCGACCGGCACGAACTCGCTGATCCGTCAGTCCTGGGCGCCCACCGACATGCGTGGTGGAGGGACGATCAACGCCGACGGTTTCGGGGTGGGCTGGTGGACCGCGGACGGAGCCTTCGGTAGATACCGTTCGGCCTCGCCGATCTGGTCGGACCCCTTCGTCGGCGAAGGACTGGAGGCGGTGCGGGCGCGCACGGTGGTCGCGGCGGCCCGTTCGGCGACCGAGGGCATGCCGGTCGAACGATCGGCTGCGGCGCCCTTCACCGACGACCGCTGGGCTTTCAGCCTCAACGGTGTCGTGCGGGGATGGCCGGGCTCGCTCGTCACACTCGCCGGGACGCTGCCCGTCGCCGACCTGCTGCGACTCGAATCGCCCACCGACGCGGCCGCCGTGTGGCTGCTGCTCCAGTCGCGGCTGCGCTCGGCCGATCCGGAACCGGCATTGATCTCGCTCACCCACGACCTCCTGGCGCTCGCGCCCGGTTCGCGGCTGAACATGTTGCTCTGCAACGAGTCCGGGATCTGGGCTACGGCCTGGTACCACTCGTTGTGGACGTTCGTGGACGAACAGGTCGCGATCGTGGCCTCCGAACCGTTCGACGACGACAGTCGCTGGCAACCCGTACCCGACCGCCATCTCGCTGTCGCGGTGCCGGGCAAACTCATCGTCTCACCATTGGAGGTCGGCTCACCGTGATCGTCGACGTGCATCTGCGCCCCGAAGACCTCGACGACAAGCTGCGCGAGGACGCCCGGCGCGGACTCACGTCCGAGCCGAAGTATCTGTCGCCCACCTGGCTCTACGACGCACGAGGCAGCGAACTGTTCGTGGAGATCACGCGCCTTCCGGAGTACTACCCGACGCGCACCGAGTTCGCCTTGCTGAGGCAGCACGCCGCCGATTTCGCAGACTCCGTCCGTCCCGAGATGCTCGTGGAACTCGGCTCCGGCGCGTCGGAGAAGACCCGCGTGCTGCTCGACGCTCTCGTGCCGTATCTCCGTACATATGTACCGCAGGACGTCTCCGAACCGGCCCTGCGCTCGGCCGTCACCAGGTTGTCGGCCGAATATCCGGCCCTGTCGGTGCACGGCGTGGTCGGCGACTTCACCGATTCGCTCGCGCACCTTCCGTCCGGAGGCACCCGTGCGATCGCCTTCCTCGGTGGCACGATCGGCAACCTCGTCCCGGCCGACCGCGCGGAGTTCCTCACGGGGACGGCCGGGATCCTCCGGCCCGGTGAATGGCTCCTGCTCGGGGCCGGCCTCGTCACCGACCTCGATGCCCTGCTCGCCGCCTACGACGACGCGGCCGGAGTGACCGCGGAATTCGACCGGAACGTCCTCCGGGTCCTCAACGACCGTCTCGGTGCCGATTTCGATCCCGACAGGTTCGTGCACCGCGCCGTCTGGGACGCCGAGAACGAGTGGATCGAGATGCGTCTCGAGGCGACCGAGGCGATGGACGTCCGCATTCCGGGTCTCGACCTCGAGATCTCCTTCGGCGAAGGGGAACAGATCCGCACCGAGATCTCCGCCAAGTTCCGGCTCGCGGGGCTCAGGCAGGAACTCGCCGACGCCGGATTCGTCGTCCGGCACGAATGGGTGGACCCGGAAGCACGGTTCGTTCTGCTCGCCGCCGAGCGTAGGTGAGATCCTCCGGATTCGACACCTGCCGCGCCGGCGCGGGAGGCTGGAAACCATGACTGCCTCCCGTCCTGTGCTCACGACTCCGGTCCTGCTGCTCATGGCAGTGGCGACGGGTCTGTGCGTGGGTGGCAACTACTTCAACCAACCGCTGCTCGACTCCATCGCCGAAGCGCTGGACACCTCCCGATCGGCCGCCGCGTCGACGGTGACGGTCGCGCAGGTCTCCTATGCCCTCGGCCTGCTGTTCCTCGTGCCGCTCGGCGACATGTTCCCGCAGCGTCGACTGGCCGTGATGCTCATGCTGTTCGCAGCAGCAGGGCAGGGAGCGAGCGGATTCGCGCCGAACATCGGCGTGCTCGTTGTGGGTACCGCGATCGCCGGCCTGTTCTCCGTCGCGGCGCAGGTGCTGGTGCCGTTCGCTGCGACCCTCGCCACGCCCGAGCATCGTGGACGTGCGGTGGGCACCGTGATGAGCGGGCTGCTCGTCGGCATCCTCGTGGCCCGCAGTGTCGCGGGCATCCTCGCCGACCTCGGCGACGGCTGGACAACGGTCTACCGGGTGAGTGCGGTCGCGATGGTAGTGGTCGCCCTCGCGCTCTGGCGGGTGCTGCCGGCCACGCCGCCGGCCACCCGGCAGGGTTACGGCAGCACGCTGCGGTCCCTCGGGACGTTGATCGTCGCGCACCCGCGGTTGCGTACCCGATCGCTGCTCGGGGCACTGAGCTTCGCGTCGGTGAGCGCCCTGTTCTCGACGATGGCATTCCTGCTGTCGGACCCGCCGTTCGGCCTCGGCGACCTGCAGATCGGGCTCGTGGGCCTGGCCGGAGTGGCCGGAGCGTTCGCCGCGACGGCCGCGGGTCGTCTCGTCGATCGTGGCTACGGACCACCGACGACGACGGCGGGGGTGTTCACGCTGATCGCATCATGGGCAGCACTCGCCGCCGGAGGGGTCTCGCTCGTGTGGTTCGTCGTCGGGATGGTCCTCGTGGACCTCGCGTTGAACCTCGTACACATCACCAACCAGAACATCGTGTACGCGCTCGATCCCGATGCGCGCTCCCGCGTGAACTCCGTCTACATGACGTCCTATTTCGTCGGGGCGGCGTCCGGGTCGGCGCTCGGCGCGGCGGCGTGGACGGTCGGCGGCTGGTCGGCGGTGTGCGTGCTCGGCGTCGGATTGGCGGTGCTTGCATGCATCGTGTGGGCGCTCGATCGGCGGCTCGTGGCCGGGATGGCTGTGGGTTCGGCTACCGCGGCCGGTGGACGGGCAACAGCCTGAGATCACGCGCCCGGCCGATCGCCTCCGCGCGGGTGTGGGCTCCGAGTTTGCGGTAGATGCTGCGCAATTGGGTCTTGATCGTGTTGTGCGAGACGAACAGTTTCTTGGCGATGTCGGCGGGGGAGGATCCCTGGGCCAGCAGGTCCAGGACATCCGTCTCCCGCGGGGAGAGTTCGACGTGGGTGACAGGCTCGGTGAAAACGGATTCGACCGGGTTTCCCGGGATCGCAGGGCCGCCGAGGTCTACGAGATTTCGGATGACATCCTGCGGAATCGTGGAGAAGGCACGGCGGTTACCGAGGGACTCGGCGAGCGTGCAGGCTCTCTGCCAACTGCGCACCGCGGCCGTCTCGTCGCCGAGGAGGAGGTGGGCGTTCGCCGCGATGAGCAACGACTCGAGATGTGCGCGCGGGTATCCGCACTCCGTCCACGAGATGTGCTTGAGCTTTTTCAGTGCGGCGCCGGGACGACCGGTGAACAGCTCGACGCGTCCGCTCGTTACGACGAGCATCGGATGCTCGCACGGGTTTTCACCGGCGAGGGCGCGCGCCAGATTGCCGTGTCCGAGCGCCAGATGTAGATCGATCTCCGCAGCTCCGAGCAGGATACGCGCGAACGCCCCATGCCCGTACAGGTCGCGATGCGACGCGATCGATCGGTGCAGTGCGGTGAGTCCGTCGTAGGCATTCCCCGTCGCCAGGTCGTAGTAGGCCCGGGCGTAGGCGACGAATCCCCAGAGTTCCTCCGAGACGCGGGGGATGCCCAATTCGTCGAGACACGCGGCGGCCTCGTCGAGATCCAGCGAGTCCAGATGAATGAGCGCAGAGGCGACCCGGCCACCCACCTTGACGGTCTCCCCCCAGCGGCCCTCGGTGGGCTCCGCACGGCTCTCGACGCGCAGCCATTCCCGCGCGCGAGGGTTTTCCCCGGTCACGGCCCAGTTCAGCGCGGAGCTTCCTGCGGCATTCTGGACGACGAACGCGATGTTCGCGGCGTAGGCACCTCGATATGCTCGGCGGAACACGGTCGTGGACTCGGTCAGATGTCCCGCGAGCTGGAAGGTGATCGCCCACTGCACGCGCAGTATCGGAAGCTGCGGGCCGAGGTCGTCGGGTCGATGCTCGAGAATCGTCCCGACGAGCGTCCGCAACGTCCGGGTCGATTGCGCGGCTTCGACGAATCGGCCCGAGACGCGCAGGGCCAGAGTCTGTGCCGTCGCCACGTAGACAGCCTGGGCGGCCCCCGGCCTCGTCCCGAGTTCGAAGAGTTCGTCCGGGTCCGAGGGCAAGGAGGAGTGCAGAATCGAATGCTCGTCGAGCATCTGCGTGAACAGCGCGCGACCGGCCAGGACCGACGGGTGGTCGTCGAGTTCCTGATCCGGGATCTGTCTGAGCACCTTGACGAGAACGTCGAAGGAGTCGTCCACCATGCGTGCCCAGGATTCTTCGACGATCGTCACGGCGGTTTTCCAGTCGCCGGCCTCGACGGCATAGATCGCCGCTTCGGCGGGTTTTCCTGCTTCGCGGCGCGCGCGAGAGAGTTCGACGAGCAGGGCGTCGGCGTGCCCACGATGTTCCCGGCGAAAGACCTCCAGGACGTACGACCGGACCGCGTCGGGCCATCGCCAGATCCGGGGATCGTGGAAGGGCAAAGCCATCACGAGCCCTGCCGCGGCGAGGGTGGCCAGTCGTGTGCCGGCATCCACCACGCCGGTCAACTCGGCAGCTTCGTCAGCGGTGACACTGTGAGCCGCGACCACGGCGCACGCGAAATCGCGATGGGGGCGGTCGAGTTCGCCGAGTCGATTCTCGACATAGGTGCGGACGAGGCGTTCCAGTGCGGGGGTCGGTAGCCCGCGCGAATCGATCAATCGCTGAGGCCGGCTACGCGCCACAGCCGTGGCCGCCGAGACCAGGGCGGGCACACCCCCGAGTACACGGCAGACGGTCTCACACTCGGTCTCGGTGCGTTCGGGTCCGGCGTCGCGCAGCAGCTTCGTGGTCTCGTCGACTGTGAACACGAGGTCGGAGGCGGGGATGTACGTGGCGCCTATCCCGCGGATGACGACCTCGCTCATGTCGGTGCTGTTGCCCGGCAGACAGACGATCGCGTCGAGCAGGGGGCAATGGTCGAGCAGCCGGAGAGTCTCCGCGAGCACAACAGCCGCGCTCCGGGCAGAGACACAGGCGAGAACGAGCAGGGAGGGCGACCCCAGATCGCGGAACGTCCGGACCACCCGCTCGAGTGGGGAACCGTCTGCGGTGACGTCGACGGCAGGATGGTGGACGAGGACCTCCAGCACACATTCCGGGAGGTCGGTGGAGCCGGTGAGCTCGGGAACCCAGACGATCGTGTGGTCCGGTGCCCCGCCCTGATGGAGCCATCCCGCGACAAGCGTGCGTTTACCGAAGCCTGGGGGAGCGTCGATCACTGTCAGCGTGGAGCACCTGTCGAGGCATTCGAACAAGCGGGGACGGGCCAGGGCCGCGGCAAGCGAACGCCACGCGGGTGCACCGACGCGAGGGGTGTCGGAAACACTCACGCGCACTCCTTCGGCTACTTCAGCCCTGAATGCGCAGGCGTCGACGCCCGAGCAACGCCCCCGACAGGCCCTTGGTTCGTCACAGACTACCTGGTGTGTTGTTCTGAGGCGCGGTAACGACCGCAGCCCCGACACAGCAGCGGACGACCCGGCGGCGCGGGGGCGTGCTCGTGTCATCTACGGCCCGGCTAACTCCCGGAGGCGCTCAGCCGTGCCTTCTCGAGCGCCGCGAGGGTGCGAAGGATCGTCGCCTTCTGCTTCTCGAGGTCGCTGCGTCGTGCGCGTGCGGCGAGACCGCTCTGTTCGGCGACGAGGGTGAGCTGCGCGTCGATCGCGGAGAGCTGGTCGAGCAGTGCGAGAGCGCGAGTCTGGATCTCCTCGACATCGACAGCGCCCGTCTTGACCGGCGCGGCGGTCTTCGTCGACTTGGACGACGCAGAGGAGGACGACGAACTCCGGTTCGTCGTGGCGGCCGGTCGTGCAGGACTCTTCGCGGCGGTGCTCGCGTGATGTTCGGCGACAGCCGCGGCACGGGGGCGCAGGGCCTTGCGGACGAGTGCCGGGTCGGGCTGCTCGGCGAGACGGATGTCGTTGAGAGCGCGACGGGCCTCCCGGGCGGCGAGCCGGTGCTCGTACTCCTCCTCGTCGTCGGACTGCAGGGTGCCGCCGATGGGGCGCAGTCCGTACATACCCATGAACTTGCGTGCTTCGTCGATGACGACTTCGTGCTTACGGCAAGTGGCACAGCGGGGTTCGTTGCGGAAGAGTTCGACCGAGTCGGTATCGCCACACCAGACGCACGCACCCGGCGACCATCGTCGGACCGTTCGGATTGTCGCGTGTTCCGTAGGGGTTTCGAGAGTTTGCGCGTCGGTCACGAGGTGCCACTTTAGGTGACAGCGGAGTTACGTAGGAGAGGGGGGTCTTTCGCGACCTGCGGCGATTTCGCGCAACAGTGACGAAGATCATTCCCGGTTCCGTACATCGTCAAACCTATGCGGCACACGGCATTTGCATACCACTCGGTCTGTCCGTTCAGGTTGTAGTCGCGTCGGACAGCCAGCCTACGAGCGGCCGGAATTCGCGCCATGCCGAACGCACCTCCTCGAGCGTGCGCGGGGTGTCGATCCAGGGCGGCGAGACCTCTGTGCGACCGGCCCAGAGAGAACGATGGCGCATCAGCTCGATGCGGGGATGGTCGCCGTCGACACCGCGCGGCCGGGACTTCAACCGATCGCCCCCGATCTCGTATCCCGACCGCTCGAGGCGGCGCACGATCCGTTGGAGTTCGGGTCCGCGGCGGTCGTGATCGACCGCCGCCCGGTAACCGGCGATCTGGGGAGACGACCCGTGGAAAAGCCCACCCGCGACACGCAATCCCGCAGCGTCGATCTCGACGTAGTAGCCGACGCTCTGTGTTACGGAGACGAATCCGCCCTGGTGGGTCTTGTACGGCAGCTTGTCCTTGCTGAACCGGACGTCCCGATAGGGGCGGAAGGCCTTCCCCTCCCCGAACTCCTCCTCGAGTTCCGAGAGCAGGGCAAGCATAGGGCCGCGCACGCAGCTGTCGTAGACGGCCTTGTGCGCGGCCCAGAATGCTTTGCTGTTGTCGGCCTCGAGATCGTCGTAGAAGTCGAGGGCCGCGACGGGAAATCCGGTGAACACCCGGACAGTCTGCCCCGTCGTGCAGTGAAGTGTCAGGCGACCCCGTTGAACAGCGAGGTCACCGATCCGTTCTCGAACACCTCACGGATGGTCTGCGCGAGCAGCGGAGCGATCGACAGCACGGTGAGGTTGTCGAACTGCTTCTCCGGCGGGATCGGCAGTGTGTTGGTGACGATGACCTCCTTGGCCCCGCACGCGGCGAGGCGTTCGGCGGCCGGGTCGGAGAGCACGCCGTGGGTGGCTGCGATGATGACGTCGCCCGCGCCGGCCTCCTTCAGGATCTTCACGGCGCCGGCGATGGTGCCGCCGGTGTCGATCATGTCGTCGATGAGGATGCAGGTGTGACCCTCGACCTCACCGACCACGCGGTTCGACTTGACCTGGTTGGGCACCAAGGGATCGCGAGTCTTGTGAATGAACGCGAGCGGTGCACCACCGAGGGTGTCTGCCCACTTCTCGGCCACCCGCACGCGACCGGAGTCGGGGGAGACCACGGAGATGTTCTCGACGCCGTACTTGCCGCGGATGTACTCGGCGAGCTGGCCCTGCGCGTGCATGTGGTCGACCGGGCCGTCGAAGAAACCCTGGATCTGATCGGTGTGCAGGTCGACCGTGATGATGCGGTCTGCGCCGGCGGTCTTGAGCAGATCGGCGATCAGGCGGGCCGAGATCGGCTCACGGCCACGGTGCTTCTTGTCCTGACGGGCGTAAGGGTAGAACGGCAGGATCGCGGTGATCCGCTTCGCCGAACCACGCTTGAGCGCGTCGATCATGATGAGCTGTTCCATCACCCACTGGTTCAACGGGAACGGGTGGCTCTGGAGCACGAAGGCGTCCGAACCGCGCACCGACTCCTCGAAGCGCACGAAGGTCTCACCGTTCGCGAAGTCGCGAGCAGTCTGCGGGGTGAGAGGGACGCCCAATTCTTTCGCGACCTGCTCCGCCAGCTCGGGATGGGCCCGGCCGGAGAAGAGCATCAAGTTCTTCTGATTGTCGATCCAATTGGTCACTGGTCCTGGCCGTCCTTCTGCCGATCGTCGTCGTGCTGCTGCTGCTGTGCTTTCGATGCTGCCTCGGCAGCCGGGGTCCCGGCGCGGTTTCGCTGGACCCATCCTTCAATATTGCGCTGTGGCGTGCCCGACACCGCGAGCGCCCCCGGGGGAACGTCGCGGCGAAGCACCGTTCCGGCTCCCGTGTAGGCGCCGTCACCGACGGTGACCGGAGCGACGAACATCGTGTCGGACCCGGTCCGGACGTGGGACCCCACCACGGTGCGGTACTTCTGGACACCGTCGTAGTTGACGAACACGCTCGAGGCTCCGATGTTGGAGTGCTCGCCGATCTCGGCATCCCCCACATATGTCAGGTGAGGAACCTTCGAATGCGCGCCGATCTGCGCGTTCTTGGTCTCCACGAAACCGCCGAGCTTGCCGCACGCGCCGAGCTCGGTGCCGGGACGTAGATAGGTGAACGGGCCGACCGTCGCCTGCGCGCCGATCACCGAGTCGGAGCCGTGGGTGCGCACGACGCTGGCACCGGCACCGACCTGCACATTCGTGAGAGTCGTGTCGGGGCCGACCTCCGCGTCGTCGGCGACAATCGTGCGGCCGTGCAGCTGCACACCGGGATGGAGGGTCACATCGCTGCCGAGAACGACGTCGACGTCGAGCCACGTCGAAGACGGATCGATCACCGTGACACCCTCGCGCATCCAGTGCTCGAGCAGGCGCCTGTTGAGTTCGGCACCCAGTGCGGCGAGCTGCACGCGGTCGTTGACACCGGAGACCTGCACGGCGTCATCGGTGTGCACCCCGCGGACGGTGCGGCCCTCCTTGCGGGCGATCTTGACGACGTCGGTCAGGTACAGCTCGCCCTGGGAGTTGTCGGCGCTCAGTTTCCCGAGGGCGGATCTCAGTGCGACGGCGTCGAAGGCGTACACACCCGCGTTGATCTCCTGGATCGCACGCTGTGTCGGCGACGCGTCCTTCTCCTCGACGATCGCGGCGACGTCGCCGTCGGTGGTACGGACGATCCGTCCGTAGCCCGTCGGGTCGGCCATCGTCGTGGTGAGGACGGTGACGGCTGCCGGTTCGGCGTCGAGGTGGACTGCGAGCAACTCGTTCAGCGTGTCGGTACGGAGCAGGGGGACATCACCCGCCGTGACCACGACGGTGCCGTCGAAGTCGCCGGGTAGTGCGTCCAGACCGCACTCCACCGCATGTCCCGTACCGAGTTGATCTTCCTGGACGGTCACCCGGATCTCACGGTCGAGAACGGTGGCGACGGCGCTCACCTCTGCCGAGACCTCCTCCCGGCGGTGTCCGACGACCGTGACGAGATGGGCGGGCCGGAGCGCGGCGGCAGTGTGCAGGGCGTGCGCCAGCATCGTGCGCCCACCGAGGGTGTGCAGCACCTTCGGTGTCTTCGACCGCATCCTGGTTCCTGCTCCGGCTGCCAGTACGACAATCGCGGTCTGCACCTGCATGTAGCTCCCTCGACACGTTTGCTGCACGCGGTCTTCTGCGTGCACCGGGAAGCGCAGCGGCTCCCCGGACGATTCCCGCTCCGCCGCCAGGACTCGAACCTGAACTATCTGAACCAAAATCAGAGGTGCTGCCGATTACACCACGGCGGACTGCCGCACCCCCACGGGCGGACCGGCGGGCGTGCGCCCCCGATCCTCGCACGAGACCGCCCCCGACGTCGAACCTGGGGGTCGTCCGGACGGGAGTCGATAGGCTGTGTTCGATCGGCCGACCCTTCGGACCCGATCGAGCGAGGCCCCGGTCGGAAGGAGGACACGTGTCGCAGGCGCCGCAGAAGCGAACCGAGCGCACGCCGCGGATCCGGATGACGGGAACGCAACGTCGTGAACAACTCATCGAGATCGGGCGTGCGCTCTTCGCCGAGCGAGGTTACGAGGGAGCGTCCATCGAGGAGATCGCCCAGCGCGCGCAGGTCTCCAAGCCGGTCGTCTACGAGCACTTCGGCGGGAAGGAAGGCCTCTACGCGGTCGTGGTGGACCGGGAGATGACCATCCTGATGTCGATGGTCACCGAGAGTCTCACTCGGAACCGCTCGCGTATCCGCGTCGAGCGCGCAGCACTCGCACTGCTCACCTACATCGAAGAACGCACCGACGGTTTCCGGATCCTGGTTCGCGACTCTCCGATGTCTGCGGAGGAGGGCACCTATTCGAGTTTGCTCAACGAGGCGATGCGGCAGGTGGGGGAGCTGTTGTCCGGCGATTTCTCCCGAAGGGGGCTCAATCCGGATTTCGCTCCGCTGTATGCCCAGGCACTCGTCGGGATGGTCGCCACCACCGCGACCTGGTGGCTCGATCGTCGCACTCCTTCGAAGGAGGATGTGGCGGCACACCTGGTGAACCTGTGCTGGAACGGGCTGATGGCCCTGGAAGCGGACCCCAAGCTCGGAGAGCCCCCGATTTCCGAATAGGGATTTCGTTTTACGAACCGTCTACGCCCTACTTTCAGGTAAGCGGCGTTATCCTCGAGTTATTCCATATGAAACAAGGCAGGCAGTGGTGGGACGACAAGTACGCGCTGAGGTGACACGCGAATCGGTGCTCCAGGGTGCCGCGGCGGTATTCGTGCGCGACGGATATGCCGACGCCAATCTCGGCGACATCATCGAAGAGGCCGGTGTCACCAAAGGTGCGCTGTACTTCCATTTCGGTTCGAAGGAAGAACTCGCGCGTGGCGTGATCGACGCCGGCTATCTGCGCTTCGTGGCCGCGGCCGCGTCGAAGATGGACCGACGTTCGCCGGCGCTCGAGACGCTGATCGATCTGTCCGTCCTGCATGTCGACATGTCCGACAGCGACCCCGTGGTGCGGGCGATGTTCCGGCTGTTGTTCGAGATCGGTGACTACCGAGGTACCGAGCACCGGCCGTTCGAGGTGTGGCAGCACAGCCTGGAGGAACTGGGACGCAGGGCGGCCGAGGAAGGCGATCTGGTCGACGGCGTCGATGTCCACGCCGTCACTCTGCTGATACTCGAGCAGGGGATGGGCGCCAGAATCGTGGCGAACGCCCTCAAGACGACCGAACGGCTCGCCGAGCAGACGGGCGCACTGTGGCGGATGACACTGCCCGCGCTCGTACCGGCGGGCAAGCTCGAGTACTTCCAGCAGTTCGTGGAGCGCCGGCTGCGGTTGCCGTCGTGAGATCCGGGCCTTTTCCGGCAGGCGAGGCCCCTGCAGCGCTGGCGGACCTGCTCGACGAACTGGGCCCCGATGCCGCCGTGACGATCCGCGCCGTCCCGTCGCTGCTGACGATCGCTCAGGCCGCGGACGTCCTCGGCTGCTCGCGCCGCTACGTCGCTCGCCTGGTGGACACGGGCGCGCTCGCCGCCGATTTCCACGGTCTGCACCGGCGCGTGTCCCGGTCCGACGTCCTCGAACTCGCGGAGCGGCAGGCACAGGTGGTCACGGCGGTCCTCGACGGTCTCGCCGACCTCACGCGGCGTGAGGGGCTGTACGACCCGTTCTGACGGCCACGTCGACGGGCCGACGAAATCGACGAAGGGTGATGATGCCGGTTCGAGTGGTGCTCGGCGCGACGGTGCTCGCACGCCCCCGACTGCGTGATGTAGCGCTGGCATTGGCCGAAGAAGGTCTCTACCAACCCTTTTGGAGCGACGGAATTATCGCCGAGGTCGACCGCCTGCTGCCGGAGGAACTGTTGCGGCCCGCCCGCGACTTCCTCTTCGCCGAACTCGATCGTGCTTTCCCCGACGCCCGGGTGGTCTGGCCCACCACCGTCCTGCGCGAGGTGCCACATGTCACCGGCCCGAGGGAAGCACATGTGACCTCGGTGGCGCTGCTGAGCCACGCCGACGCCGTGATCACCGCCGACCCCGCACTCACCGATGCATTGGAAAGGTCGGGCATCGAAGCGTGGACACCGGACGCGTTCGTCACCTTCGCGCTCGACGGGGACCCCACCCGCGCCCGCAACGCCCTCCTGAGAATGGTGCGGCGTCGCTGGCTCCCGCGTGAGGACGCGGCTCGCCGCGAACCCGGTGACGACGAACTGCTCGCCCGACTGGCCGGCTGGGCGAGGCGCGAACTCGGCGCCAGCAGCGCGGACCTGCTCGCGCCCACGCGGTGACCATCCTCGCGCCCCGGCGCGGTGACCATCCTCGCGCCCCGGCGCGGTGACGCACCGGGGACAGCGGAATAGACTCGACACGGTTCTCGTCTCACACTCAGGAGCGCATTCCTTGTCTGCTGTGCCCCCGGCCGCTGCCCCACTGTCCGGATTGGCGCGGATCGCGCTGGCCGACCACCGACTGCGCGGGATCGGCGAACTCGCCGGTTCCGCCGAACAGGAAATCGTCGCACCGTCGGCCGCACGTCCGTTCGTCGCTGCGGCGCTGGCCGAGAAGGCACCTCTGCTCGTGGTCACCGCGACCGGGCGTGAGGCCGACGATCTCACCGCCGAACTCACCGAGATGCTCGGCGGCACCGTCACCCAGTTCCCCTCGTGGGAAACCCTGCCGCACGAGCGGTTGTCGCCGAGCGCCGACACGGTGGGCCGCCGCCTGCACGTCCTGCGCCGGCTCGCCCGTCCCGACGACCGCGATCTCGGACCCGAACTGCGGGTCGTGGTCGCCACCGTGCGATCGCTGGTGCAGCCGATGGCGCCCGGCCTCGGTGAGATCGATCCGATCACCTTGCGGGTCGGCACCGAGCACGACTTCGAGGAACTCGTCGAGCGGCTCGTCGAACTCGCTTACACACGAGCCGATATGGTCGGCAAGCGCGGTGAGTTCGCCGTGCGCGGTGGCATCCTGGACGTCTTCCCCCCGACCGCCGATCATCCGGTCCGCGTCGAGTTCTGGGGCGACGAGGTCACCGAACTGCGCCCGTTCTCCGTCGCCGACCAGCGCTCGATCACCGACGTCGAGGTGCCGGTGCTCGTCGCGCCTCCGTGTCGCGAACTGCTGCTTACCGACGAGGTCAAAGCGCGAGCCGCGCAACTCGCCCAGGACAACCCCGCCGATGCGGCACTCGTCGAGATGCTCGACAAGATGGCCGAGGGCATCCCTGTGGAGGGCATGGAAGCCTTGCTGCCGGTGCTGCAACCCGGTGAGCTGCAGTTGCTCACCGATGTTCTGCCCGCCGGCGCCCACGTGCTGATCTGCGATCCGGAGAAGGTACGCACCCGAGCGAGCGATCTCGCCCGCACCGGGCAGGAGTTCCTCGAGGCTTCGTGGACGGCTGCCTCGCTCGGTGGCGCGGTCCCACTGGACACTTCCAATCTCAACGGCGCGGACGGCAGGAAGCTCGACCTGGGCGCGTCGGCCTATCGATCCCTGCGTCAGGTGCGCGAGGCCGCGCAAGCCGCAGGAACGCCGTGGTGGACGCTCGGCCCGCTCGCCTCCGGAGCCGACACCGAAATCGTGCTCGACGTGCAGCCGGCTCCCGAAGTCCGGGGTTCCGAGGAACTGCTGTCGATGCTGTTCGTGAACCTGCGCGCACATGTCACCTCCGGTGGCCGCGCGGCGATCGTCGTGGCCGGAACAGGTACCGGGCAGAGGATCCTCGAACGGCTGAAGGAGAACGAGGTCCCTGCCGCGACGCTCGAACCGGGTGCCGAACCCGTGCGCGGGCAGGTCGGCGTCATGCGGGGTTGCCTGCACGACGGTGTGGTCCTCCCAGGCAACGACGACAATGTGGTGCCGGGCCTGGTGATCGTCACCGAAGCCGATCTCACCGGCAATCGCGTGGTCACCGAGGGACGCAAGACCCCTGTCAAACGCCGCAACCAGGTAGACCCGCTCGCATTGAACGCAGGCGACTTCGTCGTCCACGACCAGCACGGTATCGGCAAGTTCGTGGAGATGGTCGAGCGCACGATCGGAGGCGCTCGCCGCGAATATCTCGTCATCGAATACGCCCCCGGCAAACGCGGACAGCCCGGCGACAAGCTGTTCGTCCCGATGGAACAGCTCGACCAGCTCTCGCGCTACGTCGGCGGCGAGCTGCCGGCCGTCAGCAAGCTCGGCGGTTCCGATTGGGCCAACACCAAACGCAAGGCGCGCAAGGCAGTTCGCGAGATCGCGGGTGAGCTCGTGCGGCTGTATGCGGCGCGGCAGGCCTCGCCGGGCCACGCCTTCGCACCCGACTCGCCATGGCAGAAGGAGATGGAGGACGCCTTCCCCTTCACCGAGACCCAGGATCAGCTCACGGTCATCTCCGAAGTGAAGGCCGACATGGAGAAGCCGGTGCCGATGGACCGCGTGGTCATCGGCGACGTCGGATACGGCAAGACCGAGATCGCCGTGCGTGCGGCCTTCAAGGCGGTACAGGACGGCAAGCAGGTCGCGGTGCTCGTCCCCACGACACTGCTGGCGCAACAGCACCTGCAGACATTCACCGAGCGGATGGCCGCCTTCCCGGTGACGGTGAAGGGTCTGAGCCGGTTCACCGACGCCGCCGACTCCCGTGCGATCACCGAGGGCATGGCCGACGGCACGGTGGACATCGTGGTCGGTACCCACCGACTGCTGCAGACCGGTATCCGCTGGAAGGATCTCGGTCTCGTGATCGTCGACGAGGAGCAGCGTTTCGGTGTCGAGCACAAGGAGCACATCAAAGCGCTCCGCACGCACGTCGACGTACTGACGATGTCGGCGACACCGATCCCGCGCACCCTGGAGATGAGCATGGCGGGGATCCGCGAGATGTCGACCATCCTCACTCCTCCAGAGGAACGGCATCCGATCCTGACCTACGTGGGTGCCTACAACGACAAGCAGGTCGCCGCCGCCATCCGGCGGGAGTTGCTGCGCGACGGCCAGGTCTTCTACGTCCACAACCGGGTCAGCTCCATCGACAAGGCCGCCAAGAAGATTCGCGATCTCGTTCCTGAGGCGAGGGTCGCGGTCGCCCACGGGCAGATGAACGAGGACACGCTCGAGAAGACGGTGCAAGGCTTCTGGCAGCGTGAGTTCGACGTCCTCGTGTGCACCACGATCGTCGAGACCGGTCTCGACATCTCCAACGCCAACACACTCATCGTCGAGCGGGCGGACTCGCTGGGCCTGTCACAGTTGCACCAGTTGCGTGGGCGCGTGGGGCGATCGCGTGAACGTGGCTATGCGTACTTCCTGTACCCCGCGGAGAAGCCGCTCACCGAGACCGCCTACGACCGGCTCGCCACGATCTCCCAGAACTCCGACCTCGGTGCGGGTATGGCCGTCGCCATGAAGGACCTCGAGATCCGCGGTGCCGGAAACGTTCTCGGTGCCGAACAGTCCGGGCATGTCGCCGGAGTCGGATTCGATCTGTACGTGCGGCTCGTCGGCGAGGCCGTCGAGGCGTACCGGGCCGCGGCGGACGGCAGAACCGTCACCACCGAAGAAGCACCCAAGGAGGTGCGGATCGACCTTCCCGTCGACGCACACATCCCTGCGGATTACGTCGCATCCGACCGGTTGCGTCTCGAAGCCTATCGCAAGCTCGCCGCCGCGAACGACGACGCCGCGATCGCGACGGTCGTCGACGAACTCGTCGACCGTTACGGTCCGCTGCCGGAGGAGGTGCAGCGCCTCGTCTCCGTCGGCAGACTGCGGTTGTTGTGCCGTGAGTACGGGCTCGAGGAGGTCGCGGTCACCGGCACCCAGATCCGGATCTCGCCGATGGACCTGCCCGATTCGAAGCAGATGCGACTCAAGCGGTTGTATCCGGGAGCGCAGTACCGTCCGACGAGCGGCCAGGTGCAGCTTCCGATCCCGCGCACCGGTGGCGTCGGATCGGATCGGGTCCGGGATGTGGCACTGCTCCAGTACATTGCGGACTTCCTGCTGGCCCTCGACGGCAAGCCACAGGGATTCGTGGACCTGAGCAGCGCGGCCTCGGTGAACGCATGAGCGACTACCGGGCTCTCGTCGAGGCCGCGGCCGTGATGGACACACTGTGGTCGTTCGGGGGCTGGGAGGTGACCCAGACGCACGAGAGCCTGCGCCGCTATCTGGTCGAGGAGACCTACGAGGTACTCGACGCGATCGAGTCCGGTGACCCCGACGAACTGCGCGAGGAACTCGGAGACCTGCTGCTGCAGGTGCTCTTCCATTCGCGGATCGCCGAGGAGAACGGGCAGTTCACCGTCGACGACGTCGCCGCGACGCTCGTCGCCAAGCTCGCCGCACGCAGCCCGCACCTGACCAACGGGCACACCGGCCCGCTCGATGTCGCGGAGCAGGAGGCGGCGTGGGAGGTGGCGAAGAAGGCCGAGAAGGCTCGTGCGTCCTGTCTGGACGGGATCGCGACGGCGCAGCCCGCCCTTTCGCTTGCCGACAAGATACTCGAACGTGCGAGCCGAGCGGGCTTCCCCGAGGATCTCGTGCCGGAAGACCTGAAAATCGTGCGTATCACGGGCACCGGCGACACCGAGTCGGCGCTCCGGTCGGCGATCCTCGCATTCGCGGCGTCGATACGTGCGGCGGAGAGTGCCGCACACGCGGACGGCATCCCGCACGGCGGACTCGACGAGCAGGCGTGGCGTCGATACTGGACGCCTCGGGCCGGACGTCCGGCTGCGCCTGCTTCGTGACGGTGTGCCTCAACCGACCTGCCGGACACCGTTCCTGCTGTCGGACGGGAGGAACCAGCGTCCGTCGAATTGCGGGAACTGGGAGCGGACCTCCGACAGCAGCTCGGGGACGGTGAGCAGAATGCAGTCGGGCGACATGTGACGCAGGGTATCGAGGTCGACGATCGGGATGTCCGTGCCGGGCATGCGCCGTCCCGCTTTCGCAGGCGAGCCGTCGGCCACGGCGTACACGAGAGAGCGATCGATGCCGGCGCGCGCGAACAGCGCCACTGCTCGTGAGGCAGCCCCGTACGCGAACACGCAGCGGTTCTCCGCAGCCATCTCCCTCAGCCAGGTGGCGAGTTCGTCGGCTTGCCGGTCGGCCTGACGTTGCAGGGTGCGTACCGTCGCGGGGTTCGTGATATCGGTCGTGCGTTCGGCAGCGAGCAGGCGCCGCGCGCTCAGCCCCGCATTCGTCCACGGGTCTTGCTGGGCGGCCACCAGAACCGTGCCGCCGTAGAGTTCGAACGTCCACGCCTCGGCGATGTGCAGTCCCACATCTTCGAGCAGGCGTCGCAACGCGGTCAGCGAGTAGTACGCGTAGTGACCGTGGCGCAGAGCGTTCCATTGCCCCTGCGAGACGATGGCGGAGAGGGTGTGGAACTGCAGCAGGAGCAGGCCGTCGGGAGCGAGTGACGCCGCGCGGGTGAGGAAGGCGCCGCGTTGATCGGCTTCGTGCATGATGCCGAAGCAGTCGAGGACCAAGGACGCGGGAGTCCCCGGTGAGGCGGGGTGGACGCCGCGCTCGAGGAGGAGCGGAAGCCAGGTGCCTCCGTGCGGGCTGCCGAACTCGATCACGGTACGACCCTGGAGCCGACCCGACTTCTCGACGGCCTCGACGGCCTTCCGGGCCTGTTCCCGCAGGGCTTCCAGTTCGATTCCTCGCGGTTCGTCGGGGACGGTGTCGTCATCGGCGAGCTGAGCGAGTCCACATCCGGCGCACATGTCCATCGCCAGTTCGTGAGTGGACTCGGCGGCCGAGGGGGACGAATCTGCCGGCGGAAAGTGATCCGCGGGCGGGACTGCTCCGAGATCGAGGACACGCTCGAGGTGCTCGTGGCCACACGCGCGGCATCTGGTCATTCGCTGTGCACGCTCGCAGTCCGAGGGCGGAGAGTCGGGTCGAGACGTCCCGAATCTGCAAGCCGCCGAAGGTGTGCCAGTCGAGTGAACCGCTGGGCGAAGTCGTCCGCGGTGAGGCCGTCGGCGACGAAACGGCGAAACAGTTCGTCGGCTCCGGCGTCGACGCTCCACCCCGGTACGAAGGCGGGCATGGCCCGGCGGATCGCCGAGAAGTCCACTCGATACGACCGGGGATCGGGTCCGGTCTCGCCGGTGATGGTGACGAAGGATCCGGGGACCGCTCGCATGACGGACTGCGCTATGTCACGCACCCTGACGTTGTTGGCCTCGGTCCCGACATTGAAAGCGGCACAGTGCACGTCGTCCTGCGGAGCGTCGAGTGCACACGCGAACGCCAGCGCGATGTCCTGAGCGTGGACGAGGGGCCGCCACGGAGTCCCGTCGGACAGCACACGTACTTCGCCGGTGAGAACCGCGGTGCCGACGAGATTGTTGACGACGATGTCTGCACGAAGTCGCGGCGAGAATCCGAACGCCGTGGCGTTGCGGAGGAAGACGGGGCAGAAGTGGGAGTCGGCGAGGGACGCCACGTCGTCCTCGACCCGGACTTTGCTGACGGCGTACGGGGTGAGCGGACGTAGCGGGGCGTTCTCGTCCACGAGGTCGTCACCGGCGCTGCCGTAGACCGAGCAGGTCGACGCGTAGAGGAATCGGCGGACCCCCGCTTCCTTTGCGCGTCGCGCGAGGTGGACGGAGCCGAAATGGTTTATGGCGTAGGTGACCTCGGGCGAAAATGCGCCCAGTGGATCGTTCGACAGCGCCGCAAGGTGAACGACGGCGTCGAATCCCACGAGGTGCTCCACCTCCACATCCCGGATATCGACAGGAAGACCCGGAGGATCGTCGGGGGCGTCCCCGAGGGTGCACTCCGAGAACAGTCCCGTGTCGAGACCGACGACGTCATGGCCGTGGGCGGTGAGTACGGGCACCATGACGGAGCCGAGATATCCTTGATGGCCGGTGACGAGTACGCGCATATCAGCTTCTCCCGAGTTCGTCGACGATGACAGTTCTGGGGCTCACGCAGTCACCGCAGGTGTCTCCCACACCGTCCACGGGTGGATACCGCGCGCGAAGTTGTCGTCGAGCTCCGCTCGTTCCTTGAAGGTGTCGGCAGGCTTCCAGAACCCGAGGTGCCGATATCCGAACAGCTTTCCTTGACCGGCCAGTGGCCCGCACACGTCTGCGACGAGGTCGCCGCCGGGCGGTAGCAGATCGAAGATCTTGCGGTTGAGTACGAAGTATCCGCCGTTCTCCCAGATGGGGAAGTTGCTCACCGGGGTGATCTCCTTGATCTCGCCGTTCTCTGCGACATCGACGCAGTGGAACGACGATTGGGGCGGCACGACGAGCATGGATGCCGTGGCACCGGATGCATGGAATGCCTCGATCATCGTGTCGAGCGGGGCGTCGGTCAGCACGTCCGCATAGTTCGCGAGGAAGTACTCGTCATCGCCGAGATGTTTGCGGACCCGGCGCAGACGTTCGCCGATCGCCGACTCGAGTCCGGTGTCGACGAAGGTGATCCGCCAGTCGCTGATGTCGGTGCTGAGGCAGTCGACGGTGTTGCCGTGCAGGACGAAATCGTTCGATTGCTCCTCGTGATAGTCGAGGAAGAACTCCTTGATCTTGGAGGCGCCGTACCCCAGGCACAGAATGAACTCCTTGTGACCGAAGTGCGCGTAGTACCGCATGATGTGCCACAGGATCGGGCGAGGACCGACCATCTGCATGGGCTTGGGGATCTGGTCGTTACCATCGTTACGCATGCGCATGCCGTAGCCGCCGCAGAACAGTACTACCTTCATGATGTAGCCCTCCAAGACATTTCGGGGGAACCGATGGTCGTGTGGATGGTGGGGAGAGGGAAGACGAGGCGTCCGCCCCAATCCTCGATGTAGGCGAGTTGGCGGGTGAGTTCGGGCTCGAGATTCCAGGGCAGAGCGAGGACGATGTCCGGGCGGTCCCGGGCGATCCGCTCGACGGGCTCGATGGGGATGCGGGTCCCGGGCGTGAACCGTCCGTACTTGTACGGGTTCCGGTCGACGGTGTAGGGCAACAGATCGGGCCGGATTCCGCAGTAGTTGAGCAGCGTGTTGCCTTTTCCGGGGGCGCCGTAGCCGGCGACGGACAGGCCTTCGTCCCGGCACTGCAGGAGGAAGCGCAACAGGTCGAGTCGTGAGTCGCGCGCGAGCGGTTCGAGTGTGAAATAGCCCGTCGGATCGTGGAGACCTGCGCGCCGTTCGATCTCGAGAACTTCTGCGACACGAGGGTTTCGATTCTTCGCTACCTGCTCGGGGCGTGCCCAGAGTCGGATCGATCCGCCGTGCGTGTCGAGCAGCTCCACGTCGACGATCCGGAGTCCTCCGGATGCCAGGGCCCGTTCGGCCGACAACACGGTGAAGTATTGGAAATGTTCGTGGTAGATCGTGTCGAACTGCCCGAGTGACACGAGATTCAGAGCGTGGTGTACCTCGATGCTCAACCAGCCGTCGTCCGCCATGAGCAGGCGCAGGGCGCGTGTGAACCCCACGAGGTCGGGCACGTGGGCATAGACGTTGTTGGCCACGACGAGATCCGCGGGTCCGTGATCCGACCGAATATGCTCGGCCAGTTCGACATCGAGGAAGCCTGTGAGAGTCGGCACGCCGGCTTCCCTGGCTGCCTCTCCGACGTTGACCGACGGTTCTATGCCCAGGCACCTGATGCCGGCGTCCACAGCGTGGCGGAGGAGGTAGCCGTCGTTGCTCGCCACTTCGATGAGGGTCGAGTCCGGCCGGAGCCGCCCACTTCCGAGCGCGTCGTGCACGAAACGGCGGGCGTGATCGACCCACGACTGCGAGTACGAGGAGAAGTACGCATACTCGGTGAAGGTGTCCTCCGGAGTGATCAACGCAGGTATCTGCAGCAGTAGGCAGTGCTCGCACAGGCGCAGATGCAGCGGATAGGTGCATTCGGGGAGGTCGAGTTCCTCACGCGTGAGAAATCGTTCGCACGGTGGCGTTGCCCCGAGATCCAGGATGCTCGTCAGGCGGTCCGAGTTGCACAGTCGGCACTTCATGCGGGTGCCCCCTCGTTGGAAGGACTCGTCCGAGCCGGCGCCCGAACTCGATGGCCACAAATAAACCATACTCGAGGAAGGGAAACAAGCTAAAAAAAGACCTAAGTTTGGTTTTTGTGAACGTTTGAAACCGCTCGATCCACGCTCTACTCTCATAGGCGTCCTATTCGTTGTGCCGGTGTCGGGCAGTGCACGCGAACGAGGGGGGAAAATGGACGCGTTTGGAGGTTCTGCCCGATGCCGTACGAAATCGTGGACCGCCGCGAAACCCTGGTGGCCGGTGTGCCCGTCAGAAGTCCTCGCCGAGCTCTCGGCAAACTCCGTGATCCGCGCCTCGAGGAGGCATGGTCGGCTCTGCTGAACGGGGAGACGTACGGGCCGCTCGCGGCCACGTACACCGATCACGCGGAAGACATAGATTCGTACTACACGCAGACCGTGGGCTTTTGTTGCGAGTCGATCGAGGACGTACCGGAGGGTTACGTCATCTCCCGTGTTCCGGCCGGGACCTACGCGAAGTTCTCCGCCGTGGGCAATCGATTCACAGACGTCTTCGACGATCTCTGGCGTCAGATCTGGGAAGCCGAGGAGGAGGGGGCCATCCAGCGGGCTTTCACCGGCGATTTCGAGACCTACCCTCACGCCTTCGGGATCGAACTCTACGTCGCCATCGTCGACCCTGGTTACGGGGAGGAGCGATGACGTTCACGGTGGTGAAGGCGGGACCCTGTCTCGTAGGCGGATTGGTGGTCCCCGGCGCCGAGCCGGGCGTTTTCGGCGAATCGGGAGACTTGATCGATTTCACGTTGGAGCGGTTGCGTCTGAGGAAGATTCGCGATGTCGTGGTCGTCTTCACCTGTCATCCTCGGGTGGGATGGTCTGCCGTCTTCGGTAGCAGGCTGGACAGCCCGGAAGACCTGGAGGTCGGGGACTCGATGATTCGGGTCGCAGAACGGTACGCGGCACACTTCGTGCCCGACGGTCCGTCCCGGGATCCGTACAAGGATCTGTGGCGACAGGTGGAGATTGCCGAGAAGGACGGGGCGATCACGCGTTCCTACTCGCAGGAAGTGGCGTACATGCCCGAGCGAGGCGAGCCCGAGTTGTACATCTCGGTGGTGTGAACATGCCTGGCCCGTCGAGCGCACGCGTCGGGGGGCGCTCGGCGGGCCGCAGACCGAAAGGGTCGTCCTCGGAGCCGAAGCCGCTGTTCGCGCCCCGCGTGCTCGACTGCCGGGACGACGACCCGCGGACCGATCGTGAGCTCCACGGCAACGAATTTCTCCAGCTGTGAACCGCGACGGCGGGGACACGATGCCGGGGAGCAAGCGGATCACCGAAAGTCTGGTCACCCGGATCGCGTCGCGACTCATGCCCGCGGATTCTGCGTCGTATCGCGCGGCCGTCGGTCTCGTACTGCGCGACCTCGTAGAGCTTCTCGGTGCCGACGCGTGCTTCCTGCGCCACAACGACCATGACATCGGTGCAACGATCCTGGTAGCGGAATGGCCTCCCCGCCGGCATGTGCCCGACCCCGACCCGCTGGGCGTGGTCTGTTTCCGCGGCGCGGACCCGGTGCTGGCTGCAACCGAGGACATGAAGGATCCGCTTCTGATCGTGGGCTGTGAAACGAACTGCTCCTGCGCGGACACCGATGTCGAGGGCTGTGCGACTCGCACGCTTTCGGCTTCCGGGGTGTCGTTGGCGGCGGTCCCGATCCTGGACGGTCGGATCACCATCGGCACTCTGGGATTGGTGAAACGGGCGACGCAGCCGTGGAGCGAAGACGAGGTCGACACCCTGACGATGATCGCGGTGCTGCTCGCGCAGGTTCAAGCGCGTATCCGAGCGGAGGAAGATCTCCGCCGGGCTGCCTATCAGGACGCCCTCACCGGTCTCGCGAGCCGGCGCGCGCTGTTCGAGACTCTCGACGAACGGCTCGGAGTGGACGGTGGGGGACCGGTGGCGGTGTTGTTTCTGGACCTCGACCGGCTCAAGGCGCTGAACGACTTCCTCGGGCACGATGCCGCCGATTCGTATCTCTGCCGTATCGCCGAGCGACTTTCCGAGAGAAGCAAACCCGGCGACCTCGTCGCGAGGCTCGGTGGCGACGAGTTCGTGGTGGTCCTGGCGGGCTCGTCGCCGCTCGAGGAGGCGATGGCACGAGCAGAGGCATTGCAGGAGACCGTGGGAGCATCCGTCGTCCTCGGAGGCCGGACGGTCGGCCGGGGGGTCAGTATCGGCGTAGCCCTCGGAATGCCGGGCGAAGTGGATTCGGCGACCCTGCTCAGTCATGCGGACCAAGCGATGATGGTGGCAAAGCGGCAGGGCGGCAACGGCGTGGGTGTGTTCACCGAGGACATGAACGAGAAAGGCAGGCGGCGCACCATCATCGAGATGAATCTTCGTACGTCGATCGACGACGATCATCTGACCTTGGAATACCAGCCGGAGATCGATCTTCGTACAGGGGAGATACTCGGTGTCGAGGCGTTGGTGAGGTGGAACCAGTCACCGCTGGGTGTGCTCCAGCCGGCGGAGTTCGTCGAGGTCGCCGAAGCAACCAATCTGGCCGGTGAGCTCGGCGAATGGGTGATCACTCGTGCGTGCGCGCAACTGGCGGAATGGAAGCGTGAGATCCCCGACCTCCGGATCACGATGAGCGTCAATGTTTCCCCTGTCCAATTGGTGTCGATGGATTTCGACACGACGGTGAGATCCGTCCTTCGGCAATTCGGCCTCGCCGGTTCGGAGTTGTGCCTCGAGATCACCGAGAGTGTGGTGGTGGGTGATCTGCAGCGCACGAGAGACACGCTTCGCCGAATCGAACGGCTCGGGGTGTGGGTGGCGATCGACGATTTCGGCACCGGTTACAGTTCGCTCGGTCATCTCAAGGCGCTCCCGGTCGACGCTCTCAAGATCGACCAGGGTTTCGTGCGGAATCTCGAATACAGCGAGGAAGACCGGGTCATCGTCGATTCCATCGTGGGCCTGGCCTCCTCGTTCGGACTCCAGGTGGTGGCCGAAGGGGTCGAGTCCGTGGGCGCCGTGAGGCAACTGCTGGATCTGGGCTGCTCACGAGCTCAGGGCTTTCTGTTGAGCCGGCCGGTTTCTGCGGACCGGCTCCGGTGGATGCTCCATGCCGGGAACGTACGGTTGCCCTGGCATCCGGACCTGCGGACGGGCACGAATGCCCCGAAGGCGCGGCGGCCACGCACAGGATTCTGAGAGTCTTTTATTGCACTCAAAACAATCTCAAGGTACGGTTTAACCGGTCGGGGTAACTGTGGCTCCGGACTGGGGTGACCTTGAATGTACAAGCGTGAGAACGATTTCCCTGCGGTTCTCGACACGGATTCCGGCGGTGGTGTCTCGACGCCCTGTGTGGGGGGCGGAGGCGAGGAGGAGCGAAGGGGCCGATCCTCCGAAGCACTGCCGGAGGATCGGCCCGTCGCAGCTGCTCGGCCGGCGACACGTCGGCCGCGAATCGAATCGCGCTACAGATTCGCTGTGATCCTCTGTGACCTGTTCGCTCTCGTGTTCGCCCACGTGATCGTGACACTCGGGTACCACTCCCTCGACGAGATCGATTCGTGGCGCACGCCCGTCGTCATCGTTGCTGCGCTGGTTGCTGCCCTGCTCTCCATGGGTGTCCAGAAAGTTTGGGATGAAAGGGTTCTCGGGTACGGGACGGAGGAGTTCCGGAGGGTGATCCGTGCATACGTCTTCGCAGTCGCTGCACTCGCCGTCGCAGGCTACGGCTGGGGAACGGCGGCAGGCCAGTCCTGGACGTTCGGTTCGCTCCTCATTGCGCTGGTGCTGACCCTGCTGGGGCGGAGAATTCTGCGTAGTCGGTTGTCCCGAGCGCGCGCTCGGGGAAGATGCTTGCATCCGGTACTCGTGACCGGAGACGTGGAGGAGGTGCGAGAGCTGGTTTCCCGCGCAGAATGTCTCCGGCAGGCCGGCTGGCGGATCGACGGGATCTGCCTCGCTGCTGGGGACGCCTCCGCAAGCCTGCCGGTGGCCGTCGACGGCGTCCCGGTGCTCGGCACCGACCGTGCGGTCCTGGCCGTAGCCGAACAACACGGCTTCGAAGCCGTCGCGCTCCTGCCCTCCGGACGATGGCCGCACGCGAGGACGCGGAAATTGAGCTGGGAGCTCGAGCGGATCGGCGCCGACCTCCTCATCGCACCCGTCCTCATGGACATCGTCGGTCCGCGCTTGCACATCGCACCGCTCTCGGGACTTCCGCTGTTGCAGATGAGCGCGCCCTGCTACAGCGGGCCGGCGTGGATCGTGAAGAACGTCTTCGACCGGGTCGTCGCCGTACTGATCCTCGTGGTGCTCGCCCCGGTGCTGCTCGCCCTCGCGCTCGGGATCAAAGCCGACAGCAGCGGACCGGTCCTCTTCCGGCAGCGACGAGTGGGGCGCGGCGGAGCTCCGTTCACGATGTACAAATTCCGCAGCATGGTCGTCGGCGCCGAGGGGTGCAGGGAAGAGATCGCCGGTGAGGACATCGGCGCCGGAGTGCTGTTCAAGGTTCGCGAGGATCCGAGGGTGACCCGGGTCGGCCGATTCATCCGGCGCCACTCTCTCGACGAACTGCCGCAACTGCTCAACGTGGTCAAGGGCGATATGTCGCTGGTCGGACCACGTCCGCCGCTCGAATCCGAGGTGGTTCGATACGGAGAGGACGGCGCTGCCCGCCGGCTCTTCGTCAAGCCGGGGCTCACGGGACTCTGGCAGGTCAGTGGACGCAGCGACCTCTCCTGGGACGAGTCGGTGCGAGCGGACCTGCGATACGTCGAGAACTGGACCTTCCTGCTCGATCTGTCCATTCTCCGCCGCACGGTCAGGGCTGTGCTGAGCGGCGACGGCGCATATTGAATCACCGACTGGCGGCCGCTTCTCCGTAGGCCCCGCATCCGACGCTGCGACGTGCGCTTTTCGTCCCGTATGGAATATGGAAGTGTGCCGTCCGAACGAGAACCCCGACGCTGGCTGTGGCCGGTCGTCCTGCTCGGCGCGCTGGTCGCCGTCGTCCTCGTGGCGGTCGAGTCGGCCTTGCAGGCGCCCCGGCGACCGGCCGTCGAGATCCCCGAAGGCGTGCCTCCGGCGCCCGGTATTCCCGTCCCGCCGATCGACGTGAACGGCCCGGGCCGCACCGCGGCGCAACTCGGTGATTGGGCAGAACCTCAGTCCCGGCAACTGGGCATTCCCGCGATCGCGCTCGAGGCATACGGGCACGCGGCAGCCGTCCTGGGCGTCACCACTCCCGGATGCGGTCTGTCGTGGACGACCCTCGCCGGAATCGGCAACGTGGAGAGCAGTCACGGCCGATTCGGCGGAGCGACCTTTGCGCCCGACGGCACCGCGTCGCCGCCGATCCGGGGTGTTCCGCTCGACGGCACCGCCGGAAACGCCGAGATCCGCGACACGGACGGCGGCCTGCTGGACGGCGATCCCGTGCTCGATCGAGCGGTCGGACCGATGCAGTTCATCCCCGAGACCTGGAAGAAGTGGGGCGTGGACGCGAACGGCGACGGCATCGCCGACCCCCATAACATCGACGACGCGGCTCTGAGCGCCGGTCGTTATCTGTGCGACCGGGGTGGGGATCTGACCACCGCTGCAGGCTGGACGAACGCGCTGATGGCCTACAACCGGTCCACGGAGTACATGATGCTCGTCCGTGACCGCGCCGCCGCCTACGGCGTGGGGGTGCGGCCCTGACGGCACCCGGCCGGGAGCCCTCATGCGCGCCTGTGCCTCGCGCCCAGGTCGCGACCGTTAGGCTGTCCCCAGCGTGCAGACACCGCAGCGTGACAGTCCATCGAAGGAGAATCAGCCAGTGGCCATCATTGAGCAGGTAGGAGCCCGCGAGATCCTCGACTCCCGTGGCAACCCCACGGTCGAGGTCGAGGTGCTGCTCGAGGACGGGAGTTTCGCCCGCGCTGCAGTGCCGTCGGGTGCCTCCACCGGCGAGCACGAGGCCGTCGAGCTGCGTGACGGCGGCGACCGTTACCTCGGCAAGGGCGTCGAGAAGGCCGTCGAGGCGGTCCTCGCCGAGATCGGGCCGGCCATCATCGGCCTCGACGCAACTGAACAGCGCACCGTCGACCAGGCGCTTCTCGACGCCGACGGCACCCCCGACAAGGGTCGTCTCGGAGCGAACGCCCTCCTCGGCGCGTCGCTCGCCGTGGCGAAGGCCGGAGCGGAGTCGTCCGGCCTCGAGCTCTTCCGCTACATCGGCGGACCGAACGCCCACATCCTCCCCGTCCCGATGATGAACATCCTCAACGGTGGCGCGCACGCCGACACGGGTGTCGACGTGCAGGAGTTCATGGTCGCGCCGATCGGAGCCCCGACCTTCAAGGAATCCCTCCGCTGGGGTGCCGAGGTCTACCACTCCCTCAAGTCCGTGCTCAAGAGCAAGGGCCTGGCTACCGGTCTCGGCGACGAGGGCGGCTTCGCCCCCGACGTCGCCGGCACGAAGCAGGCCCTCGATCTCATCAGCGAGGCCATCGGCAAGACCGGCCTGAAGCTGGGCAGCGACGTCGCGCTGGCCCTCGACGTCGCCGCCACCGAGTTCTACACCGAGGGCACCGGCTACGCCTTCGAGGGCAAGAACCGCACCGCCGACGAGCTCGCCGACTTCTACGAGGAGCTCCTCTCCGCCTACCCGCTCGTCTCCGTCGAGGATCCGCTCAGCGAGGACGACTGGGAGGGCTGGGTCGCGCTCACCGAGCGTCTCGGCAACCAGCTGCAGCTCGTCGGCGACGACCTGTTCGTCACCAACCCCGAGCGCCTCGAGGACGGCATCGTCCGGGGCGCCGCGAACGCGCTGCTCGTGAAGGTCAACCAGATCGGCACCCTCACCGAGACGCTCGACGCCGTCGACCTCGCGCACCGCAACGGTTACAAGACGATGATGAGCCACCGGTCCGGCGAGACCGAGGACACCATCATCGCCGATCTCGCCGTCGCCGTCGGCAGCGGACAGATCAAGACCGGCGCGCCCGCTCGCTCCGAGCGTGTCGCGAAGTACAACCAGCTGCTGCGCATCGAGGAATCTCTCGGCGACGCCGCTCGCTACGCCGGCGAGCTCGCCTTCCCGCGGTTCGCCGTCGAGGGCTGACCACCGGCATGAGTCAGCGCGGTAGATCCCGTCCCGGTGCCAGGCGCACCCGCACCGAGGGCATGTCGGGTGTCCGGCGCCCCGGTCGCGTCCGACCGGCGGGATCTACCGCTCCTGCCGAGCACTCGGCAGAGAATGCGGGTGCGCGTCCCGCCGGTCGTGAGGATCCCGTCCACACGTCGCCCGGTCGGGGTCGTCCGGGTGGTTCGGGGCGCGCCCGGCCCACGCGGGTCGGTGCGCCCCGCGATTCGCGCCGCCCCCGTACCGAGCGCACCTTCCTGGGTCTGTCCACCGGACGCGCCGTGGTGCTTGCGCTCGTCGTCTGCGGTCTCGCCCTCACCCTCGCGGTGCCCTTGCGCACCTATGTGAGCCAACGTTCGGAAGCCGAACAGCTCGCGGCCGAACGTGTGAGGCTCGAACAGGACATCGCGACCCTCGAGGAGCAGAAGGCACGCATGGAGGACCCCGCATGGGTCCGCACGCAGGCCCGCGAGCGACTGCGGTTCGTCGTGCCCGGCGACATTCCCTACCAGGTGCAACTTCCCGGCGACGCTCCACCCGAACGCGAAGAACGCGAGCCCGAGCGGCCGACGACCGGAGCCTGGTACAGCGACCTCTGGATGTCGGTGTCCGAACCGGCGTCCGAACCCGAGCCCGAACCCGTGCCCCAGCAGATGCCTGTGGCACCCCCAGAACCAGGAGATGTCCCCGGGTGACCGATCCAGTCGCGCAAGAAGACCTCGACGCCGTCACCGCCCAGCTCGGGCGCGAACCACGCGGAGTCCTGGCAATCGCCTACCGTTGTCCGGACGGCGCACCCGGAGTGGTCAAGACCGCACCCAAGCTGCCCGACGGAACTCCCTTCCCGACGCTCTACTACCTGACCGACCCGCGTCTGACGGCAGAGGCGAGCCGGCAGGAATCCGCCGGCGTCATGAAGGAGATGACCGAGCGTCTCGGTACGGACGAAGAACTGGCCGCCGGATACCGGCGCGCTCACGAGTCGTACCTGACCGAACGCGATGCGATCGAGTCGCTGGGCACGGATTTCACCGGCGGCGGTATGCCCGACCGCGTCAAATGCCTGCACGTGCTGATTGCCCACTCGCTGGCCAAGGGGCCCGGCGTCAACCCCCTCGGCGACGAATCCGTCGCTCTGGCCGCCGATGCAGGTCTGCGCGGCACGGCGATTCCCGCCGATTGGCCCACCTACGCCGAGTTGCGTGGAGAAGAGCAGTGAGAGTCGCCGGAATCGACTGCGGCACCAATTCGATTCGTCTGCTGATCGCGGACATCGGTCATGGTGGCAGGCTCACCGACGTCACCCGGCTCATGAAGGTCGTTCGCCTCGGCCAGGGCGTGGACGCCACCGGCCGTCTCGCGCCCGAAGCGATCGAACGCACGCGGGTCGCGCTGGTGGAGTACGCCGCCCTGATCCGCGAGGCCGGAGCCACCGCGGTCCGTATGGTGGCCACCTCGGCGACCCGCGACGCGAGCAACCGCGAGGACTTCTTCGCGATGACCCGTGAGGTGCTCGGTGCCGTGATCCCCGGCGCCGAGGCCGAGGTCATCACCGGCGACGAGGAAGCGCGCCTGTCCTTCGCTGGTGCTGTCGGCGAACTCGACTCCACGCGTGGACCTTTCGTCGTTGTCGACCTCGGCGGCGGGTCCACCGAGGTCGTGCTCGGCGACGCCGACGGAGTGCACGCGGCCTATTCCACCGACATCGGCTGTGTGCGGCTGACCGAACGGTGCCTGCACGACGATCCGCCGACCGCTGAGCAGGTCGCTGCGGCACGGGCGGTCGCGGAGGACAAGATCCGCGAAGCACTCGAGCGCGTGCCGGTCGAGCAGGCCCGCACCTGGGTGGGTGTCGCCGGCACCATGACCACCCTCGCCGCGCTCGCCCTCGAACTCGACGAGTACGACTCGGAGAAGATCCACCTGTCGTCGGTGCCGTTCGACCGTCTGCGCGAGGTATGTGACGGTCTCGTCGCCGCGACTCGCGAGAAGCGCGCGGCGCTCGGCCCCATGCATCCCGGCCGCGTCGACGTCATCGGGGGTGGCTCGATCATCACCGCCGTCCTCGCCGAGGAACTCGGCCGACGCGCCGGCATCACCGAGCTGGTCGTGAGCGAACACGACATCCTCGACGGCATCGCCCTGTCGGTCGCGGGCTAGGTTCCGATTCGGGTGGGTTCGGCCCCGGTTTCCGGGGCTCGATCCACCCGAATCGGCGAGTGTCCGATGGTTGGCACAGCGTCGTACAGCGTGTCTACGAGGACATGTTCGAAGGTCGCGACCCGACGCGGTCGCCGGAAGTCCCGAACGCTAATGTGATCCCCACGCCCCTATAGCCCAATTGGCAGAGGCAGCGGACTTAAAATCCGCCAAGTGTGGGTTCGAGTCCCACTGGGGGCACCGGTCGAAGGTTTGTCCTGACATGGCAGTCCTGGCTGTACGGCACCTGCGGGGAGTACCGTCGGCGCAGGAGGCTCGGCCATGCGCACACTCGCCGTCACCCAGAACATCACCGTCGACGGATCGATCGAGATGCTCGGCGACTGGTTCGACCCGCAGGGACAGGGTGATGTCGACAACTCGGACCTGCTCGACGAACTACACAGTCAGGACCGCGCGGCGGACGGTCTGCTGTTGGGTCGGTGCACATTCGAGGACCTGCGCGGTTACTGGCCGACGCTGACCGACGATTCGACGGGTATCTCCGACTATCTCGACCGCGTGCAGAAGTACGTCGTGTCCACCACCCTGACGGACCCGCAGTGGCAGAACACCGCCATCCTCTCCGAGGACCCGATCGGGCGGATCCGAGCGCTGAAGGAGCAACCCGGCCACGACATCGTCACGACCGGCAGCATCACGCTGTGTCACGCCCTGATCGAGGCGGGGCTCGTCGACGAGTACCGGTTGTTCGTCTATCCGGTCGTGCAGGGCCGCGGTCGTCGGCTGTTCCCCGACGGGTACGAGATCCCTCGCCTGGAACTGCTCGGCGCGAAGGTATTCCGGAACGGCATCACGTACTCGCGATACACGGTGCAGGACCGGACTGCCGACGCTGCCTGACGTTCGCGACGTACGCGGCCCCGAGTCCGACGGGATTTGCGGCGCACGAACCCGTTCGGTGGTGTTCAATGCACACGAACCGATCGGGGGGATGGGATGCGCGCATCGATGGTTGCCGCAGTGGCTGCTGCCGTGGTGGGGAGTTTCCTGACGGCATCGGCAGTATCGGCGCAACCGCCCGCACGAACCGAGGTGCCGTACGCCTCGTCGGCGCCGCTGGCCGGTGAGGTGCTCGGATCCGTGGTGTCGATACCCGCACCGCTGCCGCCGGAGGCAGGACCGCGCCCCGCCGACTGCGACCGGCTGTCCTATCTGCGCTGGCGATCGGCGGACGGGCCGCAGCACTCCGCCGACGCGGATCGGATCCTCGTCGCCCAACCCGGGATCTTCGAGGGAGCAGGCGCATTCGAGAGCGTCGCCCGAAACACCGTGCTCGCCGCCGCCACCCGCGGTTCCCACATCGAGTTCTGGGCATTGGACAGGCGATCGAACTGCCTCGAAGACCACACCGGCACACAGGCAGCACTGCGGACTGGCTCGCTCGACACCGCGACCGACTACTACTTCCACGGCGCCGAGGTCGACGGACGGCGGTTCGCCGGCCACGCGACCGGCACCGATGTTGCATGGCTCTCGCACGTCGGACTCGAACAGACCCTGCGCGACCAATACGACCTGCTGCGCCACGAACTCCCGGATCAGGCTCTGCGCAAGCAGAAAGTGTTGTGCGGCGGTCACTCTCTCGGCGGTTTCGTCACAGGCTACTTCGCGGAGTGGGATTTCGACGGCAATGCTGCGACTACCGACGATGCCGGCTACAACCAGTGTGGTGGGTATTTCGCGCTCGACACGGTGATCAGGGCCGGAGCCCCGCTTCCTGCACGGGGCGCACTTCCGGACCTGCCGGACGCGGTGTCGGCACCGCTCGAAGTGCTGTCCGGGTCGATATCGACGGCCTCGCCGGTACTGGCACTCCCCGCCGTCATCAACCCTGAGACGACGAATCTTCTTGCGCTGACCGGCCTCGCCGCGCGACTCGACCCGGAGGGCGTCAACGGCATCGTCCCGCGTATGCCGAACAACCCGAACGTCGACTGGACCCTACGGACCCTCCTGGCGCGGGACTACGCGATGTTCGCGACCGGCAACCCGGACGTACGAACATTGAATGCGACCAACGAGGCCGTCCTCGGCGCAATCCTCGACGACAATTCACAACCGCTGGGCTTCCTGCAGGCAAGCGTCGGATTCATCACCGGTGCACCCGTGCGCGACAAGCTGTTTCCCGTCCCGAGCACGCCGGAGGTACTCGGATCCGGAATGTTCGGCGACGCTCCGAAAACCTCGCCCGAGGTATTCGCAGATCCGGGGATCGTGTACCGGTGGCTCGACTACGACGAGGTGGGCACAGCAGCGTCGTCACCAGGTGAAGCGCGGTACACGAACCGGGGAACCGAGGTGACGTCGATCGCGGAACTGGCGCGGAATCTCTCGGAGCCACCCCTGGATTTCACCGAGTGGTACTTCCCCTCGAAGCTTCCGTCCGACCTGTCGTCCGCAACCCGATTCGAGGGCCATCTCCATCGGGACGGCACTGCCCGCAATCCGGTGGTGACGTTGCTGGCGGGTGGGGGGATCACGGTGCCCGAAACGGCTCATCCGAACGAGCGCAGGCTGGCTCTTCCCGGCTACAACCACATCGACGTGCTCACTGCGGCGGCCGGACAGAACGACGGCCGGCCCGAGCAGGTCTCGCAGGCACTTGCCGACTTCGCCGTCGGCTGACCGAGGTCAGGCGCCGCGTGCGGAAAAGATCGAGGTGTAGTCGTGGGGTCCGGTCACCTCGGCGACAGCGGTGACGGGTTCGGTGTCCGCGTCGGTTTCGCCGGTGGTGGGGGCGAGGAAGAGGGGACCGTCGAATTCTCTGGTCTGGCTCATGGCCATCCTTTCGGGTGCGGCCGGGTAGACCCCGGCCGTCGAGGAAGTGCGAAGAAGAGGGACCGTGCGGTAGGCGCGGTGGAAAACTCTCACGTTCGGCTCGGAACCTTCCGGCACCGTGGGTGCGAGGTTGCTCGTCATCTGCGAGCCGAGCGATGACACCACCCTACACCAGAGCAGTCCGGTCACGTTTGATCGGCGAGTCGCCCGGGAAGCCACTCGGCATGGCTACCTACAGAGTGATCGACCCGACCGGTAACGTCGTGGACACCAAGGAAATCGAGAGCGCGGACGACGCGCATGCCTGGTTCGTCGACCAGCGCGCCGACAACAGCGAACTCGGCTGGCGCATGGAGGCACAGAACGAACAGGACGGTACCTGGCATTTCTTCGACGACACCGAGGGAACCGCCCGGTAGGGCAGGCGACATCCACACACTCGCGGTGCCGGTAGTCGTGACTACCGGCACCGCGAGCAGGGATTACTTCTTGAAAGCGTCCTTGACATCTTCGACGGCATCCGAAACCTTGTCTCCGGCCTGCTTCAGGCCACTGGAGGCCTGGTCGCCGCGACCCTCGGCTTCGAGATCACGATCACCGGTGGCTTGACCGGTGTTCTCCTTGATCTTGCCGCCTGCTTCTTCTGCCTTGTGCTTTGCCTTGTCGACGAAGTCGGCCATCGGTCCTCCTATGTCATCGAACCTTGCCAGAAGCGGATACCCTCACCGAACCGAGCGAAACCGAACAGGACGAATCCGTCCGTGTCACACTTCGACAACATCCGAGCCAGGAGGAGATCGATGTCGAATCCCGCCAACCCCGGTCCCGAGGACGACGACCCCATCGGTGATGCTCCTGACGCCGACCCCGAACTGGTCCGCGACGGTTCTGTTCGTCGTCGTGGTTCCGCTGGGGCGGTGATCGTCGCGGTCATCGCGGTGATCATGGTCATCGTGCTGATCGTCGTCTTCCTCTGAGCGCAGCGCGGGGACTCACAGCCAGTCGCGCCGCCTGAACAGCACGTACAGCACGACCGCCGAGACCGTGATGATCGCGACCCCGGACAGCACGCCCCACCACTCGCCGAAGCCGGGATAGGGCACATTCATGCCGTACCAGCCCGTGACGGCAGTGGGGACCGCGATGATCGCGGCCCACCCCGTGAGCTTCTTCATCACAACGTTCAGGCGTGCATCCTGCAGCGACAGATTCGTCTCGAAGACGGTGTTCACCATCTCGCGGAGCGACTCGGTCCACTCCGTCGCCCTCATCACGTGGTCGTACAGGTCGTTGTACGAGCTGTCGAGTTCGGGGTGGCGGTTGTTCTCGGCGCGCGTGCGCATGACGGTATTGATGATCTCCCGCATCGGCAGCACCACCCGCCGAAGCTGAACGAGTTCCTTGCGCAGTCGGTAGACGCGACGCTGAATCTTCCGTGTGGAGGAGTTGTCCTCGAAGAGGCAGTCCTCCAGGTCTTCGGCGGCGTCGTCGAGTTCCTGGATCGTCTCGAACTGCCCGTCGACGACCGCGTCGAGCAAACCGTGCACGAGTGCGCCTGGTCCGTACTGCAGCAGGTCGGCATTCTCGTCCCACCGACGCACCACTTCGTCGATGTCGAAGGGGCTACCGCGCCGTACCGTGACGATGCCGCGGGGCAGGACGAACGCCGAGATCCTCGTGGTGTGGAGTCGCGACTCGTGGGCCTGCTCCTCGTCCTCGGAGTCCGGATCGAGATGTGTCGCGTACACCGTGAAGAAGGTGTGAGTGGCGTAGCGGGTGGCCTTGGTCCGTTCTCCGTGCGCGAGGGAGTCCTCGACCGCGTGCGGGTCGAGGCCCCATTCCTCTGCGAGTTCGAGCAGGTCCGCATGCTGGGGGTTCCACAGGTCCACCCATACGAGGGCGTCGGCATCGGCGAGGTGATCCGACACTGCGGAGAGGGGGAAGCCTTCGTCCACGAGCTTCCCGTTCGTCCAGCGCCGGGTCCGGATGGGTCTGTCTTCTCGGTCCGTCACCTCGGCAGTGTCCCCGAATCCCGCAGTGTTCACACCACGGGACGATTCTCTTCTTCGGCGAGTCGTGCTGCGCGTTCCAGGAACTGCGCGTCGACCTGTGCCCAGTCGTCCGGCCACCGGTCCTCCTGCATGCGTCGATGGAGTGCTCCGAGTGTGCGGGTCGCTCGCGGGCCGCCATCCACGACATAGCGCACCATCCCGCGCGACGCGCACTCTGCCGCCACCCCGGCGAGTGTGCGCTCGGCTTCCTCTGTGCGTCCGGCGGCGTGCAGACAGCAGACGAGCAGTCTCGTGGCCTGCAGGTGCGCGCGGGGACGCAGATCCGAGGTGCGGCGTACCCACAATTGCGCCCACTCGACCGCACGGTCGGCGGCGCCGGGTTCGTCGCTCTCGCATAGCAGCCGGATGGCTGTGGCGTCCTCGAGTTGGGTGGTGATCTCCACCGTGCCGTCCGGGTGGGGGTGATCGGAGCCGGGCATCGAGCGGGCACTCGCGGCCACCCCATCCAGGCCCAGGCGCACCCGTTCGTTCTCGAGGCGGGCCCGTAGCCGGGGCAGATCGTTGATCGCCGCGGCGCACAGTCCCTCGTCCAGCAGTTCGGTGGCGGCTTCCCGATCACCGTGAATCATCTTCAGGCGCGTCGCGGTCGCATATCGAGCAATCATGAAATCGGTTGCACCACCGTCTATCCCCATGAGATTGCTCTCGTCGAGCAGAGTCTCCGCCTCGGTGATCCGGCCCTGCTCGTAGAGCAGTTCGCCGAGCATCGCCGCGGCGAGTCGTCCCGAATGGGTGTGGACGCCACCGTTACGTCGTGCCCGCCGCAGCGCGGTGCGGAAGTACTCCTCCGCTCCCTCGACGTCGAGCCGCTCGTTGGCGGCGATACCGCACAGACACAGGCCGTAGATCGCAGCGAAGGGTCCACGTGTCTCACGGTGGTACGGCGCCGCCCATTCCTGTCTGCGCACAGCGGATTCGAAGTCGAAACGGAAGATGTCTGCGAAGGAAGCGAAGTCCGCGGCTGCCGAGACCACCCAGGGATGCACGGCCGACGGATCGTCGAGGCACGGAGCGACGAGCGTGTCGATGCCTTCGATGCGGTCGGAGTTCATGAGGATGGCAGCTTCGACCGCGTCGGCCTCGAGTCGCAGGGCGTAGGGATCCTGCCCTGCGGTGGCGTCCTGTTCCAGGAGTTCTCGCACGAGGGCGAGCCGGCTACGCGAGCGGTCCAGTCGCTGCAGCGCACTGTTCGCCCACGCCTGTGCCAGCAGCAACCGCGGTTCGCGTGAGACGGCTTGTGGCGGCAATCTGTCGACCAGTGCGAGCAGGGGAGCAATGTGTCCGTGCTCCATCAGGTACATGCCGTCCGTGGCGAGCAGGTCGACGGCGAATTCCATATCGTCGGTCTCCAGTGCGTGATCGACCGATTCGGGCAGCATGTGATGGCGCGCAAACCAGTTCGCGGCAGTGCGGTGCAGGTCGACGAGCCTGTCGGGATGGTCGCGTACGAGTCGCCGCCGCAAGAAGTCGAGGAACATGTGCTGGTAGCGGAACCAGACCCGTTCGTCGTCGACGTGCCGGAGGAACAGGTCGCGTTCCTCTGCTTCCTCGAGCATCGCCTGACTGTGCGGGTTGCCCGTCAGGGCGGCGGCAAGGCTGCCGCTGATGGATTCGGTCACGCAGGTCGACAGCAGGAACTCGTACATCTGCGGTTCGAGGGTCGACAACACGTTGTCGGCGAGAAACTCTCCGATCGCGTAGTGCCGGCCGGTGATGTTCTCGATCAGCCACGACGGATCGTCGCTGTCGCGCAACGACAGTGATGCGAGTTGCAGTGCCGCCACCCAGCCGTCGGTGGTGCGGGTGAGTTCTTCTACGTCGTCGGGGCCCAGGTCGATGCCGCCGACCTCGCGCAGGAACGAGTTGGATTCCTCCAGATCGAAACGCAGTTCTTCCGAGTCTATTTCGATCAGCTCGTTACGGATCCTCATGCGGCTCAAAGGGAGACGGGATCGGCTGCGGCTGATCACCACGAACTGCAGATGGTGACAGCCCTTGTCCAGTAGGAAGTCGAGTGCCGCGATCGTCTCGGCAGAACTGACGCGTTGCCAGTCGTCGATGAACAGTGTTGCGGCGGTGTCGGATCGGTGCAGATCGTCGATCAGCGTGCACAGTACATACTGCTCGGCCTCGTTTCCGTAGGCGTCGAGGACTCGGCCGAGCTCGCGTGCCGACGACGGGCGTATCTGTTTCATCGCCTCGACCAGATGCGTGAGAAACCACAGCACGTCGTCGTCGTCGCTGTCGACCGTGAGCCAGGCGACCGGCACACCCTCCTCGGCGAGTCTGTCCCGCCACTGTGCAGCAAGGATGGATTTGCCGTATCCGGTAGGAGCGTGGATGGCGGTCAGGCGGCGTCCTCGTCCGGCCCGCAGCAGCGAGATCAATCGGCGGCGTTCGACGAGCGGACGCGTCGTCGACGGAGGGCGGAATCTGGTCGACGGCGCGATGGACGGACCGGTGCGACGCGACAGAGCTCTCGAGGTGGGGCCCGCTACTGAAGGAAGCGCCGGGGCAGTCGGAGGAGACGCCGGCAACGCCATCTCGTCGACCGGCAGGCCGTGTGCCCGCTGGACGTTCCGGAGAAGGTCGCCGTACTCGGCCGCGGTTTGCGGCCGTTCGTCCGGGTCGGGGTCCATGCCGCGCTCGAGCACGTCGCACACGTCGTCGGGGATTCCCTCCCCGCGCAGATCGGGGACAGGCTCGGAGGTGATGCGCAGAAACTGTGCGACGACCTTCTCGCCTTCCTTCCGTTCGAACGCAGCGTGTCCGGTGATGGCTGCGAACAGGGTGGCGGCGAGCCCGTAGACGTCGGACGCCGGTGTCGGCGCGTGACCTCGCAGCACCTCGGGTGCCGTGAACGCGGGGGAGCCGGTGACAGCCCCGCTGGTGGTGCGGAATCCGTCGTCGACGCGGGCGATACCGAAGTCGGTCAGCTGCGGCTCCCCGTACTCCGTGATGAGGATGTTCGCCGGCTTGACGTCGCGGTGCAGCACACCGGACCGGTGGGCCGTCTCGAGCGCGCCGGCCATCTTGATGCCGAGCCGTAGCGCTTCGGGCCAGGAGAGGACCCCGTGCCGGCGAACACGCGTCTCGAGCGAGTCGTGCGGGTGGTAGTGCATCACCAGATACGGAAGGCCGGCGTCGGTGGCCCCGGCCTGCAGCACCGTGACGATGTTCGGGTGCCCCGAGAGCCGTCCCATCGCCCGCTGTTCGCGGAGGAACCGCTCGAGATCTGCGGGGTCGGGCGTCCGTCCGAGCACCTTCACGGCGACCGTGCGGTCGAGTGCCTCCTGCCGACAGCGGTAGACCACACCGAATCCGCCGCGTCCGATCTCGGTGGCATCGGTGAAACCGGCATCGTGCAGCGCACGCACGATGTCGGTCTCGGCCGGTTCGACAATCTGTGCGCGCTGGGTGGTGGCCGGATCGTTGTCGGACATCGGCGCGATCACCTCGGGAAAGCGGTTTCCCCAGAATAGTCCCGAAAACTGCACTCCCGTTGCAGATCGTGCGTCGCCGCTGGTCTAACG
This sequence comes from Rhodococcus sp. NPDC047139, assembly GCF_040643435.1. Lineage (NCBI taxonomy): Bacteria > Bacillati > Actinomycetota > Actinomycetes > Mycobacteriales > Nocardiaceae > Rhodococcus > Rhodococcus sp. NPDC047139. The sequence continues at coordinate 16,906 of NZ_JBEYUH010000013.1, read as the reverse complement.
TGATCCGGCCGGACCACGGTGCCTCACCGGGAACGGTCAAACGACACTGCGATCAGAAGTGGGACACGAATGAAGAAGACTCTCGCGGCGCTGTTGGGTGCAAGTGTGGTCATGCTGGCGGCGGCGTGCGGATCCTCCGACGCCTCCGAGTCGGCGGAGGAGACCACCACCACCACGAGCACGTCGGCATCTGCGGCGGCCGGCTCGACGGGCACCACGGTCGAATTGGGCAAGAGCTACGAGGAGAACTGCGAGGCAATGCTGCCCTACCTCGATGAGCTCGAGGAATGGGGCCAGGACCGCGCCGCAGCGGCTCAGGCTGTCGCCGACGCCCAGCAGCAGCTCCCGGCCTGGCAGGATCTCAGTGAAGAGGAGCAGGCCGACACCCTGCGTGCCATCGAGAACGCCGGAAAGGGCGAGTGCTGATCGACGAGCTGTACGACAGGTTGAGGCGCTTTCCGGACGTGGAAGCGCCCAACCTGTTCGCTGTCGACGGAGCCGACCGGTTGCTCCTCGACGAAGCCGCTCCCGCACTCGAAGCCGCATCGCCCGGCACGGTCGTCGTGGTCGACGATCAGTACGGTGCCCTGACCCTGGGCGCGGCAGTCCGGTACGGGGCGGAAGAGATCCGCGTGCACCAGGATTCCGTGGTGGCAGAGCGGGCACTCGCCGCGAATGCCGAGCGAGAGGACCTCACCCGCCGCTACCGCTCCTGCGCCCTCGACGAGGACCTGCTCGCCGGTGCCGAGGTGGTGCTGCTCCGCCTTCCCCGCTCGCTGTCCGCGCTCACCGAGATCGCCGAGACCGTCGCCCGCTACGCCGACCCCGGGGTCGTCGTGTTCGCCGGCGGACGCGACAAGCACATCAGCCATGCGATGAACGACATCCTCGGCGCGTCCTTCGCCGAAGTCCGTGCTTCCCGCGGACGGCAGAAATCGCGTGTGCTCACAGCGCGAGGCGCGAGACCGGGCGCTGCCTCGTATCCCGTCCGCGAGCACCTCCCGGACCTGGACCTCACCGTCGTTGCACACGGAGCCGCATTCGCCGGCCCACGACTGGACATCGGCACCCGATTCCTGCTCGAGCACTTCCCGCGAATCGACGCGAACGCGCGGGTCGCGGTGGATCTCGGGTGCGGCACCGGGATCCTTGCCGCAATGCTCGCCCGGCAGCTTCCCGATGCTCGGGTGATCGCGACCGACCAGTCCGCCGCTGCTGTGGCCTCCGCGGCTGCGACGGCCGCCGCGAACGGGCTGTCCGGCCGCATCGACACGCTCCGCGACGACGCGGCCGACTCGATCGACGCCGCGTCGGTGGACGTGGTGGTGTGCAACCCGCCCTTCCACATCGGCGCGGCCGTGCACACCGGAGCTGCCCGGAAGATGTTCGATGCTGCCGCCCGGATCCTCCGCCCGGGAGGGCAGATGTGGACGGTCTACAACCGTCACCTCGACTACCGTCCGGCCCTGTCCGGAATCGTCGGTTCGACGCGTATCGAGGGCCGCAATCGCAAGTTCACCGTGACCCGGTCGGTGCGTAGCCGGTAGAGTCCGATTCGTCCGAGGTTTCTCGACGATCCGGGAACTTGTGAAGTTCGCCCCTCGTTGAACGGACAGAATCGACCACCAGAAGGGAAGTGCACGGTGCGCACCACCAGTAACCCGGTGTTCCGCAACCTGCCCAAGCAAGAGGGCGGCGGATACGCCACGTTCGGCTCTGCGACGGCAGGCGCCGCGCAGGTCACCCAGCAATTCGGTCAGCCGCAGGTGGATCCGTGGGCACGGCCGACGACCGAGCGGTCGATGACCATCGACGACGTCGTCACCAAGACGGGCATCACGCTCGGCGTGCTCGCCATTTCCGCGCTCGTCTCCTACGTGCTGGTCCACTCGAACACGGGCCTCGCCGCGCCGTTCGTCATCGGCGGCGGTCTGATCGGTCTCGTCCTGGTGCTGGTCGCGACGTTCGGCCGCAAGATGGACAACCCGGCGATCGTCCTCGCCTACGCCGTGGCGGAAGGCTTCTTCCTGGGCGCTCTGTCGTTCATGTTCACCGATATCACCTTCGGTGGAGCCGGCGGCGCGACGCTGATCGCTCAGGCGGTCCTCGGCACCTTCGGCGTGTTCTTCGGCATGCTCGTCGTGTACCGCACCGGCGCCATCCGGGTCACCCCGCGCCTGACGCGCATGATCGTCGGCGCCCTGGTCGGTGTCCTCGTCCTCGCGCTGGGCAACATCATCGCGAGCTTCTTCATCGAGGGTGGCCTCGGACTGCGTGACGGCGGACCCCTCGCCATCATCTTCAGCCTCGTGTGCATCGGAATCGCGGCGTTCAGCTTCCTGCTGGACTTCGACTCGGCCGATCAGCTGATCCGCGCACAGGCTCCGGAGAAGGCCGCGTGGGGCGTCGCCCTCGGCCTGACCGTCACCCTGGTGTGGCTGTACGTCGAGATCCTGCGACTGCTCAGCTACTTCCAGAACGACTAGCAGTACCCGCGAAGACCCCGGACCACGGTCCGGGGTCTTCGTCGTTCTCCCAGGTCGGCACACCGTGCCCGTGCCGCCGAGTTGCGACGTGGGAACATGGGGTCATGCGCATTGCGGATTCCGTCGTCGACCTCATCGGAAATACACCCCTCGTCAAACTCAACTCGGTGGTGAAACCCGGGTCGGGACTCGTGGCAGCGAAGATCGAGTACCTGAACCCCGGTGGTAGCTCCAAGGACCGCATCGCGGTGAAGATGATCGATGCCGCCGAAGCCTCGGGTGAGTTGAAGCCGGGTGGGACCATCGTCGAGCCCACTTCCGGCAACACCGGCATCGGTCTGGCTCTCGTCGCACAACAGCGCGGTTACAAGTGCGTGTTCGTATGCCCCGACAAGGTCAGCGAGGACAAGCGCAACGTGCTGCGGGCCTACGGCGCGGAGGTGGTCGTGTGCCCGACGGCTGTTCCGCCGGAGCACCCCGACAGCTACTACAGCGTCTCCGACCGCCTCGCCCGCGAGCTGCCGGGCGGCTGGAAGCCCAACCAGTACTCCAACCCGGGTGGTCCGGCGAGCCACTACGAGACCACCGGCCCCGAGATCTGGAACGACACCGACGGCAAGATCACGCACTTCGTTACCGGCGTCGGCACCGGTGGCACCATCTCGGGCACCGGCCGGTACCTCAAGGAGGTGTCGAACGGCAAGGTCAAGGTCGTCGGCGTCGATCCCGAAGGCTCGGTGTACTCGGGTGGGACGGGTCGCCCTTATCTCGTCGAGGGGGTGGGTGAGGACTTCTGGCCCAGTGCCTACGATCCGTCGATCCCCGACGAGATCATCGCCGTCTCGGACGCCGACTCCTTCGAGATGACCCGCCGCCTCGCCCGCGAGGAGGGTCTGCTCGTCGGTGGCTCGTGCGGCATGGCTGTGGTCGCTGCGCTGCAGGTCGCCGAGCGCGAAGGCCCCGATGCGGTGGTTGTGGTGCTGCTTCCCGACGGCGGTCGCGGCTACATGTCGAAGATCTTCAACGACAAGTGGATGGCCAGCTACGGCTTCCTCCGCGCCCCGCTCGACGGCAAGCCCGACGACTCGACCGTCGGCGACGTGCTGCGCGGCAAGAGCGGCGACCTGCCCGATCTCGTGCACACCCACCCGTCCGAGACGGTGCGCGACGCCATCGAGATCCTCCGCGAGTACGGCGTGTCGCAGATGCCGGTCGTGGGTGCCGAACCGCCGGTTACCGCAGGTGAGGTCGCCGGCTCGGTCAGCGAGCGGGAACTGCTCAGTGCCGTCTTCGAGGGTCGCGCGAATCTTGCAGATCCGGTCGAGAAGCACATGAGCCCGCCGCTGCCGAATATCGGAGTGGGTGAATCCCTCGACGCCGCGACCAAGGCGTTCGGCGACACCGACGCGCTCATGGTGATCGACGACGGCAAGCCCGTCGGTGTGATCACCCGCCACGACCTGCTCGGATTCATCTCCCAAGGCCGATAGGAACACATTTTCATGACCGATCAGAACCAGCACGGTTTCGCGACCCGCGCCATTCACGCCGGGTACGAACCCGACCCCCAGACCGGTGCCGTCAACGTGCCGATCTACGCATCGTCGACGTTCGCACAGGACGGCGTCGGAGAGATGCGCAACGGCTTCGAGTATGCCCGGACCGGCAACCCGACTCGCCGTCCACTCGAGGCGAATCTCGCCGCGCTCGAGAACGGCACCTACGGCCGGGCGTTCGGTTCGGGTATGGCCGCCACGGACTGCCTGCTCCGCTCGGTGCTGCGTCCCGGCGACCACCTGGTGATCCCGAACGACGCCTACGGCGGCACCTTCCGCCTGATCGACAAGGTGTTCACGCAGTGGGGCATCGAATACACCCCGGCCGCGATCAACGACGCCGACGAGGTGCGCGCGGCGGTGCGGCCGAACACCAAGCTCGTGTGGGTCGAGACGCCCACCAATCCGCTGCTCAACATCGGTGACATCTCGGCGCTGGCCGACATCGCACACAGCGGAGGCGCCAAGCTCGTCGTCGACAACACGTTCGCCTCGCCCTACCTGCAGCAGCCGCTCGGTTTCGGTGCCGATGTCGTCTTGCACTCGACCACCAAGTACATCGGTGGACACTCCGACGTGGTCGGTGGTGCCCTGGTGACGAACGACGAGGAACTCGACACCGCGTTCGCGTTCCTGCAGAACGGTGCGGGCGCCGTGCCCGGCCCGTTCGATGCCTTCCTGACGCTGCGGGGCATCAAGACGCTGGCGGTGCGGATGGAGAAGCACTCCGACAACGCCGAGAAGCTCGTCGATTTCCTGTCGGGGCACCCTTCCGTGACGAAGGTGCTGTACCCGGGTCTCGAATCGCATCCTGGCCATGAGTACGCCACCAAGCAGATGCGCCGCTTCGGCGGCATGATCTCCTTGCGACTTGCGGGCGGCCGGCAAGCGGCGCTGGATTTCTGTAAGCGCACCGAGATCTTCACCCTCGCGGAATCGCTGGGCGGTGTGGAGTCGCTCATCGAGCATCCGGGTGCGATGACCCACGCTTCCACTGCGGGCTCCCTACTCGAGGTCCCCGAGGATCTCGTCCGCCTGTCGGTGGGTATCGAGGATGCCGCCGACCTGCTCGCCGACGTCGAACAGGCCCTCGGCTGACGCGGCCGGACACCGATCCGCACGAGAAGAAGGCGCCTTCCCGGCGCCTTCTTCTCGTATGTCTCGCCTGTATCGCGTGAAGCCACAGCGCCTCGCCGTCCCTTTGGCGAGTGTTGTGTCCGTCGATCGAGCTCGTGCTGCTCCGAAGTCGGTGAAAGCGCCTGGGCGCAGTGCCACACTGGACGCGGCAGGGGACCGGATCGGCGAAAGGACTTCTGTGATGACCGAGCACCGCGAACATCCGGGGCACGACCACGTCCACAACGGCAGCTGCGGGCACGTGGCCGTTCCGCACGGCGACCACGTCGACTACGTACACGACGGGCACCTGCACCGCACTCACGGCGGGCACTTCGACGAGTGTGAGCAGACCGAGCACCGCGTCCACGAACCTCACGAGCACACTCACGGAGAGGGCTGCGGGCACGTGGCCGTTCCCCACGGTGACCACATGGACTACATCCACGACGGGCATCGGCACGCGGTTCACAACGATCATTACGACGATCACTGACCGACACGGCGCGCGGGGAACGCCCCGTCGATCGGACACATCCTTCGGCGTGATGTGCGGGTCCACGGCGCGAGCGCCCGTGGGCAAGGGCTGTTCGCCGTACGATCACGTGGTGACGGACAGTGCATATTCCGAATCCGACCTCTGGGGAGCCGCGCTCGACGCGATACGTCTTCTCGGGCCCATGACGGCCGACGAGCTGGCAGATCAGCTCGAGGAGAAGGGATTCGGTCCCGCTGACAAGCTGGTGACCGACCTCGAACAGTCGCAACCCCACCCGCTGCTGGTGTGGCTGTCGGACGACCGTATCGCGGCCTTGGACGCGCTGTGCGAGGGCAGGACACTGACGCACCGCCTCACGGTCGACGACCTCGCCCGGAACTCGATCCCGGGCGACGATGTCGAGCCGCTTCTGCTGCTGGTGTCGGAGGATGACGACTTCGATATCGTGCAGCCCGGTGAATCCGAACATACTGGCGTGCAAAGTGATTCGGACTCGGGCGAATTCGTTCCCGTGGAGACTGTCGTCCTTCCCGAAGGTGCCCTGTCGAGTTGCGTGCCGGGCGATCTCCTCGCTCTCACCGTGCGGGACGGCCGTCTCTCGTTCGCGCCTGTGGACGTCGAGCCGGGCACCGGCGTGAGCGAGTTCGTGGATGCTCTCGAGCAGGACATCGCTCGCGGACAGGTGGCGAGCGTCGAGAACGCGTTCTTCGACGTCCTGGCCAACACGCCGGAGGCGTTCAAGGCACCGAACCTGCCGATCGGCGAGCTTCTCGACGAGGCGGGGCTGGTCCGCAGCGGGGATCTGGTGGCGCCTCGGGGATTCGACTTCGACGCCTACTCCGACCGGGCGATGTTCGAGTCCTACGCCGAACAGCTGGGGATCCCCGTCGATGCCGTCCCGGGTGTGGCACTGTTCGCATCACTGGTCGAATCCCTCGATCGAGGTGACGAGAGTGAGCTCGAAGAGCGTTTTGCTGTGGGCAAGTCGGGTCTGTACTCGGTGTTGTCCGATCCTGAGATCGCCGAGACCGTCTACGACGAGCTGGTGGGGGAGGGACTCGCGCCAGAGGCGATCGAACAAGCCGCCCTGTGGCTCCTCGACCGTGCGCCACGGCGAGTGGCGGGGGCGGCGCACTGGTTCGCGGGCCGTGCGGCCGAATCGACCGGCCGCATCGTGGAGGCCGAGCGACATTACGAACGTTCCGCCGATCTCGACGGCGCCTTCGACCTGCCGTTGTTCGATTTGGCGCGCTTCGCGTCGGACCGCGGGGATGCGGTGCGCGGCCTCTCCTTGCTCGCCCGGGTGCCGGGTGGGGACGAGCACCCCCTCTACGAGTTGCTCGAGCGCTATCGGCCGGCGGAGGTTCCCGGGCTCGGACGTAACGACCGGTGCTGGTGCGGGTCGGGGCGCAAGTACAAGGCCTGTCATCTCGGGCGCGCCGAGCACTCGCTCGAGGAACGATCGGATTGGCTGTACATGAAGGCTGCCATGCATGCGCTGGAGCCCGTATGGGCAGAGCGGCGGGTCGCGCTGGCGGAGGCGCGTTCGGGCTACGGAGACGATGATGCCGTGGCCGAAGCGGTCGCCGATCCTCTCGTGGAGGACGTTCTCCTGTTCGACTCCGGAGCGTTCGCCGACTTCCTCGCGCGTCGCGGGGATCTGTTGCCCGAGGACGAGGCGGAACTCGGCCGCGCTTGGCTCGATGTCGAGCGCTCGGTGTTCGAAGTGGAGACGAGTTCGCCGGGGGAGACGCTGACGCTGCGCGACGTTCGCCGTGATGAACGCGTGGAGGTATTCACGCCTTGGTTGTCGGGCGAGGTGCCGCCCGGGACCCTCCTGTGCGCACGGGTCGTGCCGGTAGGCGAGGGGCGATGGATGATGCCAGGAGGATGTGAGCCGGTCACCGAGGACCAGCGGGAGACGCTCGTCGCCCTGTTCTCCGAAGGCTCGGTGGACCCGGTGGAACTCATGGATGTTCTGACCCGGCCCGATGCTGCCGATTTCTATCCGGAGCCGTAACTCTGAACCCACGAAACTACAGAAGTCTCACCGTTAACAAAAATAGAACGTGTTCCTGAATATATGTGATAAGAACATCCGGAAGCCGTACTGGTGACCGAACTCACAGCTACGGTGAATGTGGTGGATGATGATGTGGGGGTAGCGGATGTCGGTGGACCCTTCTGCGGTCATCGTGGCAGTGGCTACGGCAGCGGGTGCTCTTGTGCAAGGAGCGGACATACCAGCAGAGATCAAGGATCAGGTCAACGGGGCGATCGAGTCGTTCGAAGCAACTGCGGAGAACACCGATACCGACGTGGAGAACTTCGTGGCGTCGTTGCCCGAACCGATGCAGCAGGGCGCACAACAAGCGGTCGAGGACGCGACGGCAGCCGTGGCAGGAGCGATCGAACCGCACCTTCCCGATGAGGCGGCCGCCGTACTGCGGCCCCCCGTTCCGGAAGCGGCTCCTCTGGTGCCCGAACCGCCGGCCGCCCGGCCCGGCCCCTTCGGGATGCCGGTGCAGCCACCGGCGATCGGTGGGGCAGCCGAAACCCCCCGGTACGGCGGATCAGGGACGCTGCAGACCGAACCCATGATTCCCGGATCCGCGGTCACGCTCCCCTCGATCCCGGCGATCCTCCCCGGCACGAGGCTCGCTCCCATCGGAGCGATCGCGGTATTTGCGCCGTGGCTGAAGAAGGCCGGCGCGCTGTGCGACGGAATCTCGGCTCCGGTGCTCGCGGCCCTCTACTCCGCCGAGAACGGCTTCCGGTACGGACCGACCGCGCCCGTTTCTCCGGTCGGGGCGCGGGGGCCGGGCCAGTTCATGCCGGGCACATGGGACCAGTACGGCAAGGACGCAGACGGTGACGGCAGAGCAGATGTGCTCGGCATCGCCGATCCTGTGATGGCGTCCGGCAATCTGCTGTGCGACAACTACAAGCTGATCGACGGCTGGAAGAAACGCGGTCTGGTCGAAGGCGACACCCTCGATCTGACCTTGGCCGCGTACAACGCCGGAGTCGGTGCTGTGAAGCGGTCCGGCGGTATGCCGTCCGGTCACCCCGACTACGAGAATCAGACGAAGCCCTACGTCGCGAAGATCCGTGCCGCCGAACCCGTCTTCGCGCGCATGCTCTCGCCGTTCCTGGGTCTGGGGATCGGCGGCGGATCGAGTGATCTCGGCAATCGCATCGTCGACCTTGCATTCAAGTATCTCGGTCTGCCCTACGTCTGGGGTGGTGGCAATATCAGCGGCCCCTCCGGGGGCGGATTCGACTGCTCGGGTCTGACTTCGTACGCGGTCTTCGGCGCGACCGGCATCACACTCCCGCGCACGTCCGAAACCCAGTGGCATGTGGGTACCGAGGTGCCTTTGCATGCGGCACGCCCAGGCGATCTGCTGTTCGGGAACTGGCAGGCGGGCGGGCCGGGTCACGTCGCCATCTACATCGGTGGCGGGCAGATGGTGCACGCGCCGACCACCGGCGACGTCGTGCGGGTGGGGCCCGTCTTCCCCGACATGAAGGCGCGACGGATCTTCTGAACACCGGCGTGAACGCGCGAGGGCCCGACCGGCGGAATCCGGTCGGGCCCTCGCGCTGTGCGAGATCAGCCGTGGTACGGCGCTCGGCGATCAGCCGTGGTACGGCGCTCGGCGATCAGCCGTGGTACGGCTCGGCGTTCACGAGCGTCACCTTCATGGTGTTGCCGTTGGGCAGCGTGTACTCGCGGGTCTCGCCGACCTTCGCGTCGATCAGTGCGCCACCGAGGGGAGAGCTGGGAGAGTAGGTCTCGAGCTCGCTGTTGCGGGCGCCTTCCTCGCGGGTCGCGATCAAGAACGTTTCCGTGTCGGTCTCGTCGCCTCCGTAGTAGACGGTCACGACGGAACCGGGGAGCGCGACGCCCGACTCGGTCGGAGCGACGCCGACCTTGGCGGTGCCCAGCAGCTCCTGGAGCTGGCGGATGCGGGCTTCCTGCTGGCCCTGTTCCTCGCGGGCTGCGTGGTAGCCGCCGTTCTCCTTGAGATCGCCCTCTTCGCGACGCTCGTTGATCTCGGCGGCGATGACAGGACGATTCGCGATGAGCTGGTCCAGCTCGGCCTTGAGCCGGTCGTACGACTCCTGCGTCAGCCAGGTCACCTGGGTCTCGGTCATCCTCGATCACTTCCTTCGGGTTGGAGCCCCCGGCTCCGTGGACAAGTCGTGCACACGCAACGACTGCAACAGCACGACCGCCGCCGCCCCCCTACACACAGGCTGAACGCAGTCGTACTGTCTGTTGATGCTCTTATGCAGCAATACACGGCCCCAAAGGGTGGAACCGTGTATCTCGCTATTTTAGCATCTCGACGGTCGGTTCTTCGGAAAACCGCTGGAAGAGGGCTGTCGGGAGACGATCAGGGTGCGCGCAGATAGTCCGGGGCGTCGGTGCTGCAACCGTAGTTGTCGCCCATGCCGGGGCGCTGTGACGTCTTCACGGTCGAGGTGAGCACGACGGTCTGCGAATCCGACGCCGGGATGAGAACCTCGCGACGCCCCGTCTCGCTGCCGTCCTTCGACCGAGCGCGGATGATGCAGACGGCATCCTGGGACGGATCGTCGCGCGTGACCTTGAGCTGGATGTCGATGGTGCTGTCGTCGATGATTTCGAAGGCGACGACCTCCGACTCGATCGGCGTCGTGTTGTTCTGGAACAGCATGAACGCCACGGCGAGCCCCGCGAGGAGACCGCCCACGGTGAAACCCCAGCGTTTGCCGCGTGTCGACACACGTTGGCCGGGGTACCGGGAGGACGGGTACCGGTCGGTGGGGAGGGTGTTGCTCATCACTTTGCTCTCGCAGCGAGGGGATGGATCAGGCGTCGCCGCAGGGTCACGGCTGACGACGGAATTATCAGGTGGAACTATAGAGGACGGAGCCGTGGCGATCGCGACGCGGGCGCAGGGACGGTTCCGGCGAAGCAGACGACGTGAGGTGGAGGAAAACACGTGAGCGGACTACGGCTCATGGCCGTGCACGCCCATCCCGACGACGAGTCGAGCAAGGGCGCGGCCACGATGGCCCGTTACTCGGCCGAAGGGCACGAGGTCCTGGTGGTCACGCTCACGGGCGGCGAGCGCGGCGACATCCTGAACCCCGCCATGGACGTACCGGGCATTCGCGAACGCATGAGTGAGGTGCGCAAGGAGGAGATGGCCGAAGCTGCCCGCATCCTCGGTGTGCGGCAACAGTGGCTCGGCTTCGTCGACTCCGGCCTGCCCGAGGGCGACCCCAAGCCTCCGCTGCCCGAGGGGTCGTTCGCGGCGATTCCCCTCGACGAACCGGTCCGCCGACTCGTTCGGGCCATCCGTGAGTTCCGTCCGCACGTCATGACGACCTACGACGAAAACGGTGGGTACCCGCACCCCGACCACATCCGTTGCCACGAGGTGTCGGTCGCGGCCTACGACGCGGCGGCCGATCCGGAGTTCCACCCCGAACTCGGGGAGCCGTGGGCGGTGCGCAAGTTGTACTATTCGCACGGTTTCATCCGTAAGCGTCTCGAACTCTTCCGTGACGAGTACGAGCGTCGTGGCGAGCCGTTCCCGATGGAGCAGTGGCTGAACAAGTGGCGGACCGAGCAGGGCGATCTCATGGGGCGTGTGACCACTCAGATCACCTGTGGCGACTACTTCCCGAAACGTGACGATGCGCTGCGGGCACATGCCACCCAGATCGACCCCAACGGATCGTTCTTCGCGGTCCCGTTGGATATCCAGCAGAAGGTGTGGCCGACCGAGGAGTTCGAGTTGGCCAAGACCCGCGTGAGCACGGAGATTCCCGAGACGGATCTGTTCGCGGGCATCGAGGACGGACAGGGCAAATGACGATAGGCACGCTCGCGGTCGAGGTTCTCGCTCAGGAGCCGACCGGCCCCGAGTTCGGCAAGGCATCTCCGCTCGGTCTCGCCATCGTGGTGGTCCTGTTGGTCGCGACCGCTCTGTTGATCTGGAACATGAACAAGCGGTTGAAGCAACTACCCGAGACCTTCCATCCGGAGAATCCGGAGCCCGACCAGTTCGTCGACGACGGCACGCTGCCGGGTGCGATCCCGGGAGATGACCCGGAGGCGCAGAAGGCCGACGGGACGCAGAAGGCGACGGGGCCGGAGCGCCCGGAACCGACCAAGGGAAGCTGACGACTGGCCTTCGCCGTAAGCGCTCCTTCCGTAGCGTGGGGGCATGGCGAATCGACTGGCCGCCGCTCTCAGCCCTTACCTGCGCCAACACGCCGGGAATCCGGTGCACTGGCAGGAATGGGGTGACGAGGCGCTCGCAGAGGCCCGGGAGCGCGACGTCCCGATACTGCTCTCGATCGGCTATGCGGCGTGCCACTGGTGTCACGTCATGGCGCACGAATCGTTCGAGGACGATGCCACCGCCGCGGTGATGAACGAGCACTTCGTGTGCATCAAGGTCGACCGCGAGGAACGGCCGGACATCGACGCGATCTACATGAATGCGACCGTCGCAATGGCAGGTCACGGTGGTTGGCCGATGACCTGCTTCCTCACCCCCGACGGAGCGCCCTTCTACTGCGGCACGTACTACCCGAATACGCCGCGCGGTGGCATGCCGTCCTTCGTGCAAGTGCTCGAGGCGATCGACGATACGTGGCGCACCCGGCGCGATGACGTCACGCAGGCGGCAGAAGCAGTCGCCGTCGAACTGCGCCGGAGCAGCGGTGGGCTGCCCGCCGGAGGTCGCATCGTCGACGCCGCTCTGCTCGATGCAGCCGCAGCCACCGTCGCCGGTGACGAGGACCGTGAACACGGTGGCTTCGGAGGGGCGCCGAAGTTCCCACCCTCGAACCTGCTCGAGGGGCTCTTGCGCGGATACGAGCGCACCCGGTCCGCCGACACCCTCGGTCTCGTCGAACGGACCGCGGAAGCGATGGCACGAGGGGGAATCTACGACCAGCTCGGCGGGGGTTTCGCGCGGTACAGCGTCGATGCTGCCTGGACGGTGCCGCACTTCGAGAAGATGCTCTACGACAATGCACTGCTGCTGCGTCTGTACGCCCACCTCGCCCGAGTGACGGATGCCGAACTGCCACAGCGCGTCGCGCGGGAGACCGTCGAGTTCCTGTTACGCGACCTGCTCACTGCCGAGGGAGCTTTCGCCTCGGCGCTCGATGCCGACACGGAGGGCGTCGAGGGGCTCACCTACGTGTGGACGCCCGAGCAGCTCGTCGAAGTTCTCGGTCCCGGCGACGGCCGGTGGGCTGCGGAAATGTTCACCGTCACTCCCGGCGGCACGTTCGAACACGGCAGCTCGGTGCTGCAACTGCTCGATGAGCCGGACGATCCGGAGCGTCTCGCCGACGTCCGGGCCCGCCTGTTCGCCGCCCGTGCGCAGCGCCCGCAACCCGGTCGCGACGACAAGGTGGTCACCGCCTGGAACGCCTTCGCGGTCACCGCGCTCGCCGAGGCGGGAGTCGCCTTCGGCGAACCTGCATGGATCGACGCAGCCGTGGGGTGTGCACAGTTCCTGCTCGAGCGTCACCTGGCGGACGGACGTCTGCGCCGCGCATCGCTGGGCGGGGTAGCCGGAACACCGGCGGGGGTGCTCGAGGATTACGGGGCCCTCGTCACCGCGCTACTCGCCGTGCATCAGGCGACAGGGGAGGAGCGCTGGATCGAGGGGGCCCGGGAACTCGCCGACATCGCCCTCGACCGGTTCGCCGACCCGGAACGTCCCGGGAGCTGGTTCGACACCGCAGACGACGCCGAGTCGCTCGTAGCAAGGCCACGAGATCCGGTCGACGGCGCGACGCCGGCGGGGGCCTCGCTCATCGCCGAGGCACTGCTCTCGCTGTCCGCACTGGTGCACGACGACTCGCGGTACGCGGATGCGGCAGCCTCGTCCCTGTCGGTCGCATCGGTCCTGCTCGACCGCGTGCCGCGGGCGGCAGGGCATTGGCTGACGGTCGCCGAGGCATCCGTGCGCGGTCCGATCCAGGTAGCGGTCGCGGGTGGGGGTGAACTCCTCGACGCCGCGCGCCGGCTGGCGCCCGGTGGGGCGATCGTGACGGGCGGCGACCCCGGATCGTCGCCGTTGCTCGCGGGGCGCCCCCTCATCGGCGGTGCTCCTGCCGCCTACGTCTGCCGGGGATTCGTGTGCGATCGCCCGGTGACGACCGTGCCGGGACTACGCGAGGCCCTCGCCGCGGTTTGACCGGTCACGGCCAAACGGAGGCGGCGCGCGATCCGAGGAAGTCGCCGCCACACGTCACCGGTGCCTCGAGCATTCCCGCACACGCATCGACGAGGAACAGGGAGAAGCCGGTCCAGTCGGGTTCGATCGTTTCGCTTTCGAGGCGTGCCTCGTAGTCGGCGCACGCATCGAGGACGAGCTTTCCCGCGAGCCACGACCGCCCGGTGATCACGGCGTCCGGCAATTCGGCGACGCACGACCTGGCCCGCTTGATCAGATCGTCGAGGTACGGATCCGCGACGGTGGCGGTCGCGGCGATGTCGACCATCGATGGCACGGCTCTGAGCTGCCGCAGGAAGCGTGCGCGCCAGGTCGGCACCGGCATCGAGGCGAGTTGATCGGTGAACGGCAGGATGAGGCAGCTCAGATAGTCGCGTAGTCCCGATTCATGGTCGAGCAGGCGGACGAGTTCGGCACGTCGTCGGCGGGTGTCGTCGGAATAGCGGGTGACCATCGCGCGGACCAGTTCCTCCCGGCTCCCGAAGTGGTAGTTGACGGCGGAATGGTTCGCGTTGCCCGCGTGTTCGGCGATGCGCCGGTTGGACACCCCGTCGATGCCGAGGGTGGCGAACAACTCTTCCGCCGAATCGAGCAGCGCTCGCCGCGCCTGGTCGCCGTGGGTACTCACGCTCTTGTGCTGCTCTCTTCTCGGCCGAACGACTTCGGTGGGGGTGGGACGAAGGTCACCAGTGTCCCAGCTTGGTCGATTTAAGACACACAGCGTAGCTTTTTAAGTCAGTCAGCGTATTTCCGTGGAGCCGATGACGGCGCGGAAGCGTTCGGTCCGTGTCCGGATATCGAGGAGCTCATCAGTGGTCGACACCCTTACGTCCGAGAGGAACGAACCGCCGGGAGGTGGGCCCACGGAGGCCGAGCTCGCCCGGGCGAGGAAGGAGCACATCGGCCGCTATGTGGCGATGATCCTGCTGCCCTTCCTGATGGTCGGGATGATGATCACCGGTTATCTGTACGCGATGCACGCGCCCGAGCCCGACGACATGCCGATCGCCGTCGCCGGCTCGGCGCAGCAGGCCTACGATGTTGCCCGCGCGCTCGAGAACGCCGATCCGGACGCGGTCGACGTGCGTGTCGTCGAGACCGACGAGCAGGCGCGAGACCTCGTGCTCGCACGGGAGGTCGCCGGTGCGGTCTCCCTTTCGGACTCCGGCGCTGCCACCGTGTACACGGCGGGTGCCGCCGGGGCGTCGCAATCGTCGATGGTCACCGGCCTGCTGGCACCTCACCTGCTCGGCCAGGGAATCGACGCGACCTTCGATGATCTGGCTCCGCTGCCGGATCACGACATGGCCGGGCTGGGCGTGATGTTCATGGCCCAGGCGCTGATGCTCGCCGGGTACATGCCGCTGAGCATCATGCTGTCCAATTCCCCCGAGCTGCTGCGTTTCCGTCGCGTCGTGCCCCTCCTCGCGGGATGGTCCGTCCTGATCGGCACCCTGGTGTGGCTCGTCGCCGGGCCCGTCCTGGGAGCTGTTCAAGGCAGCGCTGTCACCGTGCTGGGCATCTCCTGGCTTTCGATCTTCGCCGTCGGATCCGTCCAGCTGTTCCTCACGCGGATCTTCGGTCCGATGGCGGTCCTTGTGGGCATGCTCTTCGTGATGGTGCTCGGCGTCCCGGCGTCGAATCTCGGGATGTCGATCCACGCGTTGCCGTCGATCTACGTCCAGCTCCACGGCTTCCTCCCCACCGCGGCCGCGGGTGAGTCCCTGAGATCGGTCCTGTATTTCGGTGGTGAGGGACTCGGCGGACACCTGCTGGTGCTCGTCGTCGGCACGCTGCTCGCTCTCGCCGCGACTCTCGGTGTCGATGCTCTGAAGCGGCGACGCAACCCCGAGGCGGGCGATCCCGAGGTGACCCTGCCCTCGCTCACGTCCGGACCGCGTCCCCGGAGCAACCGCGTCCGCTACCTCACGCTGGCGTTCTTTCCCTTCGCGATGGTCGTGCTGATGTTGTCGATCATGCTCGGTGCGATGTACCAGCCCACGCCGCGTGACATGCCTGTGGCCGTCGTAGCCTCGACCACCGAGCAGGCCGAACAGACGGTCGCAGGCCTCGAACAGAACATGTCCGGCCTGTTCGATCTGCAGGTCGCCGACTCGCTGGACGCTGCTCGCGAGGAGGTGCGCGATCGCGCGATCGTCGCGGCCTTCGTGCTGCCCACCGCGCAATCACCCACCGCGACATTGGTCACCAGTGAGGCTGCAGGTATGAGCCAGCAGCAGGTCGTGCAGCAGACTTTCGAGCAGGTCGCCGGAGGTATGCAGGTGCCGCTCACCGTCGAGAATCTCGCGCCGCTGCCGGAATCCGACTCGATGGGCACGGTGACGCTCTACGTCGCGATGGGCTGGATCATGGCCGGTTTCATGGTGGTCGTCGTCGCGGGCAGTGCTCAGCCCGCAGCGGTGGTCCTGCGGCGGTTCCTGCCGATCGCCGCCGGCTGGGCGGTGTTCATGTCCGCCGTGCTCTGGGTGATCGCCGATCCGATCACCGGAGCCGTCGACGGGCACTTCCTGCCGCTGTTCGGCACCGGAATCGTGGCGATCTTCGCGACCTCGCTGTTCACCCTGGTGCTGTCGAGATTGTTCGGTCTGCTCGCGGTGATTCCCGCGGTCGGTGTGCTGATGTTCCTCGGTGTCCCGGCCTCGAACGGTGCGATGTCGATGTACATGACGCCGGAGGTGTTCAGGTTCCTGCACGGCGTTCTGCCGATGCCCGCTGCAGTGGAATCGGTTCGATCGATCCTGTACTTCGGTGGCGACGCCGTCGGCTCCCACCTGGTCACCTTCGTGATCTGGGGTGCGGTGTCCCTGCTGTGCGTGATCGTCCTCGACCGGATCCGCGCCGGCCGACGGGCCGACGCGGATCGGGAACCGGTCTAGATGTACCCGGCCATCAGGTTGGTGCCAGCCGGCTGACCGGTGGAAGTCCTCCGAGTGCGCTGTGACGTCGTCGAGTGTTGTAGTACTCGAG
>NZ_JBEYUH010000012.1:0-144136 GCF_040643435.1 Rhodococcus sp. NPDC047139 | reverse complement strand
GCAAAACGCTCGGCTGGGATACCCCAGCCGAGCGTCTGCGTGATCTAATCACCACCAACTAACAGCGGTGTTGCGTCGACCCCTTGAAACCGCCCATGAGGTGCCGGGGTCCGTTCTCTTCGGTCACCAGGAGTCGTTGGACGCAAGCGCCGTGAGCAACTCGCGCACGGCCATCGCCCGTCGCAGCGACTTGCCTTCCAGGGCATCGAAGGCGCATTCGGGATCCGCCGGCGGGCCGAGATGTGTGCACCCGCGCGGGCAGTCCTCGATCGCCTCGGACAGGTCCGCGAATGCCGCCACGACGTCGTCGGTTCCGATGTGCGCGAGGCCGAACGACCGGATGCCGGGAGTGTCGACGACCCAACCGCCTTCGGGGAGGTGCAGTGCCACCGACTGCGTGGAGGTGTGCCGTCCCTTGCCCACCCCGGAGACCTCGCCGGTGGCGCGATCGGCTTCGGGCACGAGCCTGTTCACCAGCGTCGACTTACCGACCCCCGAGTGCCCGATCAGCGCTGTCAGGCGACCGTCTATCCGGTCGTGCAGCTCGGTGAGATCGTCGTCCTGCCCCACCAGCAGTACCGGAACATCGAGATCCGCGAAGTGCGCGGCGAACTCGTCGGGATCGGCGAGATCGCTCTTGGTCAGCCCGAGCATCGGGGCGAGCCCCCCGGCATAGGCCGCGACGAGCGCACGTTCGACGAGTCCGGTTCGGGGCGGGGGATCGGCGAGGGCGACGACGATGAGCAGTTGTCCGGCGTTCGCGACGACGATGCGCTCGAAGGGATCGGTGTCGTCTGCGGTGCGTCGCAGAACCGTGGTTCGATCCTCGACCCGGACGATGCGCGCGAGGGTGTCGGGCCGGCCGGAGAGATCGCCGACGACGCCCACACTGTCTCCGACCACGATCGGAGTCCGGCCGAGTTCTCGTGCCCGCATCGCCGTCACGATCCGGTCCGGGTCGCCGTCGAGCGCGACCCCCCACCGGCCCCGGTCGACGGACACGACCATGCCTTCCTCCGCATTGCTATGCGCCGGACGGTCTTTCGTGCGCGGCCGCGAGCCACGTCCGGGACGGACCCGGACATCGGACTCGTCGTACTCGCGCCGCTTCAGGAGTCGCTCCCGGTGAGCAGCGACTCCCACAGCGCCTCGAAGCCGGGGAGTGTCTTGGCGGTGGTGCCGATGTCCTCGACCTCCACGCCGTCGACGACCAGTCCGACGATCGCACCGGCGGTCGCCATTCGGTGGTCTGCGTAGGAGCGCCACACGCCGCCGTGCAGCGGTGCCGGTTCGATACGCAGTCCGTCCTCGGTCTCGGAGACCGACCCGCCGAGACGGCCGATCTCTGTGGCGAGGGCGGCGAGCCGATCCGTCTCGTGGCCGCGCAGGTGCGCGATTCCCCGCACCTGCGACGGCGACGAGGCCAGGGCCGCGAGTGCCGCCACGGTCGGCGTCAGTTCACCCACATCGTGCAGGTCCACATCGATACCGGTCAGTTGCCGAGGACCCCGGACGGTGAGCGTCCCGTCGGCCCACGACACCTCGGCGCCCATCTGCTCGAGGATTCCTCGGATCGCGTCACCGGCCTGGGTGGTGGTCTGCGGCCACAGCGGCACCGACACGACACCACCGGTGACGGCCGCGGCAGCAAGGAAGGGGGTGGCGTTCGACAGGTCGGGTTCGACCGTCACATCGAGTGCCTTGATCGTCGACGGCGGCACCCGCCAGGTGTTCGCCTCGGACGTATCGACGGGGACTCCGGCCGCCCGGAGCATCTCGACGGTCATCTCGATGTGCGGCATGGACGGCACCGGTTCACCGTCGTGGTGGACAACCACCCCCTCGTCGAAGGCGGCCCCCGACAGCAGAAGTCCCGAGACGAACTGTGAGGAGGCCGAGGCGTCGATGGTCACCGCACCGCCGGTCAGCCCGCCGCGACCGTGCACGGTGAAGGGGAGGCGGTCGCCGTCGATCTCCGCGCCCAGGACGCGCAACGCATCGAGCACGGTGCTCATCGGACGGACGCGGGCCTGTTCGTCACCGTCGAAACGCACGTCGCCGTTGGCCAGGGCGGCCAGCGGCGGCACGAACCGCATGACGGTGCCGGCCAGTCCGCATGCGATGTCACCCGCGTGCAGAGGCCCAGGGTTCACATCGAGAGTGGTACCACCGTCTCGTTCCGAGACGGTGACGCCCAGTGTGCGGAGCGCGCCGATCATCAGGTCGGTGTCGCGGCTGCGCAGCGCCCCGGTCACGGTCGACGGCCCGTCGGCGAGTGCGGCCAGGATCAGGGCCCGGTTGGTGATCGACTTCGATCCCGGCAGCGTCACCGACGCTCGAACCGGGGACACGGCACGGGGTGCTCTCCACAAACTCACCTGACCATCTTCGCCCATCCCGGCCCGTGCGGGCATCCTCGCCCACCCGAGGTGTGCCGGGCCGCGAGGGTGCCACACTCGAAGACATGTGCGGAAGGTATGTCTCCACGGCCGACCCGGCGACGCTCGCCGTCGAACTCGACGCGCTCGACGAGACCGGTGACGAGAGCCGCGGGCCGGACTACAACGTGGCTCCGACGACGGAGGTGCTCACCGTCGTGGCGCGACACGACCGCGACGATCCGGCGACACCTGCCCGCCGCCGGATCCGCCGCATGCGCTGGGGTCTCGTCCCCCCGTTCGCCGAGGAGATCGGAAGAACCGCGCCGCTGATCAACGCCCGGTCGGAGTCGGTCGCCACCAAACCGAGCTTTGCGCAGTCGCTGCGCTACAAGCGCTGCCTGGTCCCGATGGACGGTTGGTACGAATGGCAGGTCGAACCCGCCCCGGACGGCAGGACCCGCAAGGTCCCCTACTTCATGGCCCCGGCCGACGGATCGCGCATCTGCATGGCCGGGCTGTGGGCGGTGTGGCGCAATCCACGGGATCCGAAGGCGCCCCCGCTGTCGAGCACAGCGATCCTCACCGCACAGTCCGTCGAACAGCTCGGCAATGTGCACGAGAGGATGCCGCTGATTCTTCCCCCCGACCGATGGGATGCCTGGCTCGACCCCGACAGCCTCGGGCATCCGGATCTGATCGTGCCGAGCCCCGAAGCGATCGCGGACATCGAGATCCGCCGTGTCTCCGCGAAGGTCAACAGTATTCGCAACAACGGACCGGAGCTCCTGGTGCCGGACGACGGCGCCGGCGATCAGCTGGCGTTGCTGTGATCGATCGCTCTCCTCAGCGTCCTGTAGTGATCGGCGCCACGACCGCGCCGGTCAACCGGATCAACTCGCGCGGGTCCAGTTCGATCTCGAGTCCTCGACGGCCCGCGCTGCACAGCACCCGGTCCCATTGCTCCGCAGAAGCATCGACGACGGTGCGCAAGCGCTTGCGCTGCCCGAGTGGAGAAATCCCGCCCAGGACGTAGCCGGTGGCCCGTTCCGCCGCCGTTCGCTCGGCCATCGTGGCCTTACCGCCGCCGAGTGCGCCCGCCGCGGCCTTGAGCGAGAGGGTCGCCGGCACCGGGATCACGGCGACCGCCAGGGATCCCTCGGACGACGAGATGACGAGGGTCTTGAAGATCTGTTCGGGAGAGACACCGAGACGCGCACCGAGCTCCTCCACCGCCTCGGCCCCGAAAGACGCGGCTCTGGGGTCGTGGGCGTACTCGTGCACGCGGTGGGCGACCTTCTCGCGGTTCAACAGCACCGTCGCGGGAGTGGACGTCGAAGCCATCCGATCACTCTAGAAAACCGGAGGTGGGGAACAAGTGCCGCGGGTGGAGCGTTGCAATCCGTCGGGTGGGTCCGAACGCCGCCCGACACCGACGATCGGAGAACTCGTGGCAGTGCTGTGCCCGCCTCGGCCGGACGTGGCCCGACGTCCCCCCCGTCGGGTCTCCGCCGGACCGGTAGCCTTCTCGACAGACGTCGATGAAGGGATCGGTGTGGTCGAGGAGTCTGTAGAAGAACTGACCGAGCGGTTCGAGCGGGATGCGCTTCCCCTGCTCGACCAGCTCTACGGCGCTGCGCTGCGGATGACACGCAACCCCTCCGATGCCGAGGACCTCGTACAGGAGACGTACATCAAAGCGTTCTCCGCCTTCAGGTCGTTCCGGGAGGGCACCAACCTCAAAGCGTGGCTGTACCGGATCCTCACCAACACCTACATCAACTCGTACCGGAAACGGCAGCGTCAGCCCGCGCAGTATCCGACCGACGAGATCACCGACTGGCAACTCGCCGCCACGGCCGAGCATTCGTCCACCGGCCTGCGATCCGCCGAGGTCGAGGCGCTCGACGCGCTTCCGGACGACGACATCAAGGCGGCGCTGCAGGAACTGCCGGAGGAGTTCCGGATGGCGGTCTACTACGCAGATGTCGAAGGGTTCCCCTACAAGGAGATCGCAGAGATCATGGGGACGCCCATCGGCACCGTCATGTCGAGGCTGCATCGGGGTCGCAAGCAGTTGCGCGGTCTGCTGGCCGACGTCGCGCGCGATCGCGGCTTCATCCGGGAGAAGGCGGTCGATGTGGCGACCGGAACATCGGATTCGACGGAGAGCGGAAAGGGAGCAGCGCAGTGAGCGAACCGGACTTCGATCGACTCGACTGCTCGGCAGTGATCGCGGACGTCTATCTGCTGCTCGACTCCGAATGCGACGACGACGCGCGCAGCAGGCTGCAGCAGCACCTCGACGAGTGTGGCACGTGCCTGGAGGCCTACGGGCTCGAGGAGAAGCTCAAATCGCTGCTCAGCCGCAAGTGCGGTGGGGAGCACGCACCGGAAGGTCTGCGGGAGCGGTTGATGCTGCAGATCCGCCGAACCGTGGTCGTCATGGAGTCCGATGCCACGAAGACCGATGCCGCAGACTGACCGGGGTCGGAGCGAACGCGACAGGGGCCGGAAAGCAGCTGCTTTCCGGCCCCTGTCGGTATATCAAGCGTTGGGACGCTTGCCGTGGTTGGCGGCGTTACCCTTGCGGCTGCGCTTCTTGCGACCTCGCTTACCCATGGTGGGATCTCCTTTCTCGTTCATTACAGTGTTTCACGTGCGGTCGAGTGGTCCTGTCGGCAGGTCCACCGCCGGAGCGTGAAACGAGGTGTTCGGTGGCGGAAGACGTACGCGCGGAGATGGTATCGACGGTGTTCGAGGTCGTGGTGCGCGAGGGCGACCTGGTGGCCGAGGGCGACACCCTGGTCGTGCTGGAGTCCATGAAGATGGAGATCCCCGTCCTCGCCGAGTCCGCAGGCACGGTGACATCGGTGGGCGTCGAGGTCGGAGACGTCATCCAGCAAGGCGATCTCATCGCCGTGATCTCTTGACCACGGATATCTTCTGAGCACGAAAGCGGTTCTCGTGTCCACACTCAGTTCGTTGCTCGCGAAGTACACGGATCTTCCGGGCTCGGCCGTCGATCATCTCCAGCGCGTGGTGGGCGAATGGCAATTGCTTGCGGACCTGTCGTTCGCCGACGTCCTCCTGTGGGTCGACGCCGCTCCGTCCGGCATCGTATGTGTCGCGCAGTGCCGACCCACCACAGCCTCGACCGTCATCCCTGAGGACGCCGTCGGCATGCTCGTTTCGGACGACGAACATCCTTATGTGCGAAAGGCTTTCAAGACCGGGAAGATCGTCGACGCCAAGTCGTCGCCGGGTGGGGGGATAAACACCCGTCAGGCCGTGCCGGTCCGCTGGGGCGGGCGGGTCGTCGCAGTACTCAGTCGCGACGCCGCGCGGGTGTCGCGGCGTTCGGCCAGTGCTCTCGAGACCGCCTATCTCGAATGCGCCGACGACCTCTACCGGATGATCAACGAAGGCACATTCCCCACGCCCGAATCGCGCTCGGACACCAAGTCGAGTCCGCGTGCGGGGGACGGGTTCATCCGTCTCGACCGGGAAGGCAAGGTGGTCTATGCCAGCCCCAACGCTCTGTCGGCCTACCACCGGATGGGCCTCAACTCCGACCTGATCGGCCAGGATCTCGTGGAGACGACCCGCGCGCTGGTCACCGATCCCTTCGAGAGCCGCGACGTCACCGACTATCTCCGCGGAGCCGTCGAGGGGCGTCTCGGGCAGCGCATGGAGGTCGAGGCGCGCGGCGCCACGGTGCTGATCCGGGCTCTGGTACTCAATCCCGGGGGCCGGATCGAGGGTGCTGCCGTGATCATCCGCGACGTCACCGAGGTCAAGCGTCGCGACCGCGCACTGCTGAGCAAGGACGCGACGATCCGGGAGATCCATCATCGGGTCAAGAACAATCTGCAGACGGTCGCAGCACTGCTGCGACTGCAGGCGCGGCGGACCGGGAATGCCGAGGCTCAGCAGGCCCTCGGCGAAGCGGTTCGTCGCGTGACGTCGATCGCGCTGGTTCACGAGGCGCTGTCGATGTCCGTGGACGAAGAGGTCGACCTCGACGGTGTGTTCGACCAGCTCATCCCGATCGTCGTGGACGTATCGACAGTGGGCAGCCAGATCCGGGTGCGGCGGGAGGGGGACCTCGGTGTGTTCCCCGCCGACCGTGCGACGCCTTTGGTCATGGTGCTCACCGAGCTCGTCCAGAACGCGGTCGAGCACGCTTTCGATCCCGGTGTGAACGGCACGGTCACCGTCAATGCCCAGCGTTCGTCCCGGATGCTCGATGTCGTGGTCCGCGACGAAGGCAAGGGACTTCCCGACGGCTTCAGTCTCGAGACGTCGAACAGGCTCGGTCTGCAGATCGTCCGGACGCTGGTCGCTGCGGAACTCGGCGGAACGCTGGAGCTGACATCCAACGACAGCGGCGGCACCGACGCCCGCCTGCAACTACCCGTGGGGAAGAGGCAGGTCGGCTGAGCGCGGATCTCGGTGCCGGACCCTGCGGCGCCTCCGAACGTTCGAAGGCCCGGCCTCCGTGTGGGGGCCGGGCCTTCGAAGGTCTGGAGTTGCTCAGACGGCCGTGCGGGCCCGGGTGCGGGCGTTGCGGCGCTTGAGAGCGCGACGCTCGTCCTCGCTCATTCCGCCCCAGACGCCGGCATCCTGGCCGGACTCGAGCGCCCACGAAAGGCACTCGGCGGTGACGGGGCAACGGTTGCACACGAGCTTGGCATCCGCGATCTGCGCGAGAGCCGGGCCACTGTTCCCCACGGGGAAGAACAGTTCCGGATCCTCGTCGCGGCAGATGGCCTTGTGGCGCCAGTCCATGCTTCTACTCTCCTTCGATGGTGCGTCTGCACCGGCTGATTGGTCATTGCGTGTTCACGCCTGCGACGCGGAGTGTTTCCGCGTGGTTACTTGTGAATGCTTTCACGAACGAGCGTGGAGTCAATAGAATCGACCACGATCGTGGGGAAGCTCACGCTACTGTGAGCTTTGAGTTCGCCAATCCCTCTTTCTACCCCACTTCGACCGAGAAGGTAGTCGTAATCACAGAATTCGTGCTTCTTTTTGGTGCGCGCTACCGCTATGGGGACGGGGGAAGAGGTGCGACCACGTCGAGGATCGACGGCACCGAAACGAACTCCACCTCGGTTCGAAGTCCCAGATAGTCGCCGTCGACCTGCAGGCCGATCGGGCGTGAGGCCCGAGCGCGGATACGCGCGACGTCGTCGGCGCGAAGGAGATGGGGTGAGAACGGCTGTCCGTGCGTGGCGAGAAGTTGCTGCACCACTCGCAGGCTGGCGAACACTCGGGTCGTCGTCATGGCGAAGACGCCGAGGCCGGTGTCGAAGGAGGTGCCCGGATTGGTGTGCACCGGGCGGGACTCGAGATAGGTCCAGGGACTCGAGTTCGACACGAATGCGTAGTGCACTCCTGTGAGGGGCTCGAGGTCGGGCAACTCGAGTGTGAGTGCCGGCTCGTCGCGCTTCGCGGCGAAGAAGCGGGTGATCGCGTGCCGGACGTAACGCGCGGTGGTGACCTTCTTGCCTTCGGCCCGGCTGTGGTCGATGGCCTCGCACACCTCGGCGTCGAGGCCGAGTCCGGCGTTGAAGGTGAACCATCGTCCGTCACAGTGACCGAGGCCGATGCGGGCGGTCCGGCCTTCCTGTAACGACTCGAGCACCTGCTCGGTCGCCTCGAGCGGATCGGGCGACAGCCCCAGAGACCGGGCGAACACATTTGCCGAGCCGCCGGGAACCACCGCGAGCCGGGGCAGCGTGGGGTCGGCGGAGCGATCGGGGGAGGGGCCGAGCAGTCCGTTGACGATCTCGTTGACGGTGCCGTCGCCACCGTGCGCGACGACCACGTCCATCCCGTCGGCGTGCGCAGAACGTGCGAGTTCGGCTGCATGCCCCCGGTGGGTGGTGTGCACGACCGTCAGTGCCAGACGGCCTCTCAATGCGTGAGCGAGCCGGTCGCGACCGGCCGGAGTGGTCGTCGTCGCATTCGGGTTCACGATCAACAGGGCGCGCACGGAACATCAGCCTAAGTGGTGCCCGTCGGGTCCACTACGCTGGACGGGTGCCTCTCGAATCACCTCGCAGCAGCATTCCGTCGACCGTCCGTGCCGCCGGCTGGCTCGTCGTCCTCGAGGGTCTCGTCGCGATGGGGTTCGCTGTGTACTCGGTGATCCGCGCCGTCTCGGGCGAGCACGACCAATCGGTGAGCAACGGTTACGGCCTCGCGCTGTGGCTGATCATCCTTTTCGGTGGGGTCCTGGCCGGCGGTATCGCCCTCGTGCGCGGCGTGCACTGGGGGCGTGCCGTGGCGGTGCTGGCGCAGTTGCTGCTCCTACCCGTGGTGTGGGCGTTGCTGACGGACTCGCACCAGCCGGTCCTGGGCACCCTCCTGGCCCTCGTGGTGCTACCGACGCTCGTGCTGCTGTTCAGCCCACCCACGACGAGGTGGCTCGCAGACGAGTACGTGCCCGACGCGGACGACTGATCATCGGCGCCGCCCTCGCGAGCCCGGAGCGCGCGGTGCTGTTCAGGCGCCGAGAGCGCGCGATGCTGTTCAGGCGCCGAGAAGGCGCAGTGCATCCCCGCTCAGCCTGAAGGTCGTCCACTCGTCCTGCGGAACGGCTCCGAGGGAGCGGTAGAAACCGATGGACGGCTCGTTCCAGTCCAGCACGGACCAGCTCAGGCGGGTGTAACCGCGCTCCACGCACTCGTGGGCCAATGCCGCCAGCAGGGCACGTCCGTGCCCCTTTCCGCGGTGTTCGGGACGGACGAACAGATCCTCGAGATAGATGCCGTGCACACCGTCCCAGGTGGAGAAGTTCCGGAACCACAGCGCCACCCCGACGACTTGCGGGGATCCGTCGGGGCCGACCTCCTCTGCGACATGCGCGTAGACAGAGGGTGTGTGCCCGAACAGGGCCTCCCGGATCTGGTCGGGGACCACCGTGCACTCGTGCCGGGCCTTCTCGTATTCGGCGAGGTCGTAGATCAGGCCGGTGATCGCGTCGACGTCGTCGGGTGTGGCTCTGCGGATCACGGCGGGCTGCCTCCTGTGGGTCTCGTGTGCCGATTCCCTCGCGCGTCGGCGTCGAGTACGCGAGGATCGGGTTCGTGGCAACGGTACTTGCAGTGGCAAACCAGAAGGGTGGCGTCGCCAAGACGACCACCGTCGCATCGTTGGGGGCTGCGCTGGTCGCGCTCGGCACGCGGGTTCTCGTCGTCGATCTCGACCCGCAGGGATGCCTGACCTTCTCGCTCGGACACAACCCCGACAAGCTCGAGCAATCCGTGCACGAGGTGCTCGTCGGCGGTGTCGAGGCGAAGGAGGCGCTGGTCGATACCGCGGAAGGGATGTCCCTGCTGCCCGCGACCATCGATCTCGCGGGCGCCGAGGCGATGCTCCTGATGAAGCCCGGTCGCGAGTACACCCTGAAGCGTGCACTCGCGTCCGTCGAGGACGATTACGACGTCGTCGTCATCGACTGCCCGCCCTCTCTCGGCGTCCTCACCCTCAACGGTCTGACCGCGGCCCGGTCCGTGCTCGTTCCGCTGCAGTGCGAGACGCTCGCGCACCGAGGAGTGGGGCAGCTGCTGCGCACGGTGAACGAGGTGAAGCAGATCACCAACCCGGATCTCGAGCTGCTCGGCGCACTGCCGACGCTGTACGACTCGCGCACCACGCACAGTCGCGACGTGCTCGCCGACGTCTCCGATCGGTACGACCTGCCGGTGTTGTCACCGCCGATTCCCCGGACCGTCCGCTTCGCGGAAGCCTCCGCCTCGGGTGCGACAGTGCTTGCGGGTCGGCGGAACAAGGGGGCCGAGGCCTACCGGCAGCTCGCCGAGAACCTGCTGCGCTACTGGTCGGGTGAAGCGGAACTCGAGACCTTCGAGCCCGCCGTCGCCCCCTGAGCCGGGACGCCCGTCAGCGCAGCGCGACGACCTCGTCGCCGCGTTGCTCGACGACGACCTCGCCGGCGACAGCGACATTCACCGACTCCACCGCGCCACGCTCGACGTCGATGCGCGGCCCTCGCCGACCGGTCCTCGAGTCCACTGCCATCAGGGCGCCGTCGACGGGGAGCAGGAGCGAGCCGGCCAGGATGTCGCCGTTGCCGAGCGTGCCCTCCACGGTCCACTGCGGGGCGAAGTCGGAGGTGGACAGCGCGACGGTGTCCCGACCGGTCCACCACACGAGGACCCCGCCGCGCTCGATCGCCGGATCCCAGGACGCCCCGGCAGGTCGGGGGAGGGCATGCGTGTCGACGCGCGTGCCGTCGCCGTCGAACACTTCGATGCGTGCACCCGCGATGCCGTCCGGCGGCAGGTACACCGCGGTACGGTCGCCGACCACTGCGACGATGCGGGCGTCGGCGCCTGCCTCCGGCAGTACCGACGATGCGAACTGCTCCGGTTTCGAACTGTCCTCGGGAGAGGGTTCGAGCAGCGTGAGCCGCCCGGACGGTTCGTTCGCGCACCGTTCGAGGACAGCGAGCACTTCGGCGCCCGAATCGGCCGAGCGCAGTTCGCAACCGGATCGTGGCTGGACCTTCGGATTCACCGGCGCGTCGACCCGTCCGTACTCGATCGTGCGCACGAGATCCGAGCGCCACATCTCGAGGCGGGTGGAACCCAGTGCGATGAGGTGCGAACCGGTGTCGACGAGGTGGACGGGATCGTCGGTGTCGCCGGTGCGTTGAGCGACCCGCGCGCCGGTGGCGGCGTCGAGCGCCGTAACCTGCCCGCACCCTCGGCGGTCGCGGTAGACGGAGACGACGTCACCCCATGCTTCGGTTGCCGCACACAACGCACGGTCGCGTTCGTACCGCCATCTTTCCTCACCGGACAGCGGATCGCGACCGATCACCGCACCCCCGTCGGCGGTGGCGATCGTGCCACCCGACACCACCGGCGCGGTCGTCGCGGCGCTCGCAGCGCGCCATGCTTCCGCGAGAGTCCGGGGAAGCGCCTGCGGGGCCGCCGGTGTCGGGACGGGACCGTCCCAGGTCGTCGATGTGGTGCCCCGCGCATCCGAGGTCAGCCAGACGACACTCGCCGCCACCAGGACGGTGACGACGAGTGCGGCTGCGACGAGAAGATCGGTGCGGGTGCGGCGCTCGGGCGCGAGCACGTGGCTACCGGGCAGGCGACGTCGAGACCGATTCCACGTCCGACGCGTCCTGCTGGCCTGCGTGAGCGGCAGGGCCTTCGCCCGACCGGTTGCGGCGACGACGGCGGCGGCGGCGACGTGCCGGGGCGTCGGCGTCTGCCTCAGGGCTGTGCTCCGACTGCGCTTCGGTCGGCGCCGAATCGTCTCGGGCCGAATCCTTCCCGGTGGTCGCGGCGTTATCGGGTGCGTCGCCCTCCACGGACTTGCCACGTACGGTCCTGCGGCGGACCCGGTTGCGCTTCGGCCGGGAGCCGGCCTCGCGGCCGGCGCGCTCGCGCTTCTCGCCGTCCTCGGTGCGGGCGGGCGCGGCCTTGCGCACACGTCCCGTGGTGTCGGTGGGGATGGACAGGTCCTCGAACAGATGCGGGGAGCTCGAATACGTCTCGACGGGGTCCGGAATCCCGAGATCGAGCGCCTTGTCGATGAGCTGCCAGCGCGGCACGTCGTCCCAGTCGACGAGGGTGATCGCGATTCCGGTGCGTCCGGCGCGACCGGTGCGGCCGATCCGGTGGACGTAGGTCTTCTCGTCCTCGGGGCACTGGTAGTTGATGACGTGGGTCACGTCGTCGATGTCGATTCCGCGGGCGGCGACATCGGTGGCGACCAGCACGTCGATCTTGCCGCTGCGGAACTTGTCGAGTGCCTTCTCGCGGGCGATCTGGCCGAGGTCGCCGTGCACCGCTCCACATGCGAAGCCGCGCTCGACGAGATCGTCGGCGACCTTCTGCGCCGTGCGCTTGGTGCGGGTGAAGATCATGGTCGCGCCGCGGCCCTCCGCCTGGAGCACGCGGGCGACGAGCTCGGCCTTGTCGAGGGCGTGCGCGCGGTAGACGTACTGGTGCGTCCGCTCGTGCACGGCCGACGATTCGGCCTCCTCGGCGCGGATGTGCGTCGGGCGATTCAGGAACGTTCGGGCCAGCGTGATGATCGGGCCGGGCATGGTGGCCGAGAACAGCATCGTCTG
The DNA here is from genome assembly GCF_040643435.1 of Rhodococcus sp. NPDC047139. Lineage (NCBI taxonomy): Bacteria > Bacillati > Actinomycetota > Actinomycetes > Mycobacteriales > Nocardiaceae > Rhodococcus > Rhodococcus sp. NPDC047139. The sequence goes on along the minus strand of NZ_JBEYUH010000012.1, from coordinate 131,638 downwards.
ACGGCGGTCGGGAACCATCGTGAGGATGCGCTCGATGTCGGGCAGGAAGCCGAGGTCGAGCATCTCGTCGGCCTCGTCCATCACGAGCACGCCGATCTTGCCGAGGATCAGGTGGCCCTGTTTGGCGAGGTCGAGCAGGCGACCCGGGGTGCCGACGACGACGTCGACGCCCTTCTTCAGCTGGTCGATCTGCTGCTCGTAGGGTCGCCCGCCGTAGATGGCGAGGACTTCGAGACCTTTGTCGCCGCTCCCGGGCAGGTACTTCGACGCATTCTCCAGGTCGTTGGTGACCTGTAGGCACAGCTCGCGGGTCGGGACGATCACCAGTGCCCGCGGCGTGCCGTCGAGCGCGGTGGTGCCGGAACCTTCGGTGGCGATGCGGTGCAGGAGCGGGACGCCGAAGCCGAAGGTCTTGCCCATGCCCGTTCGGGCCTGGCCGATGAGGTCGTCACCCGCAAGGGCGAGGGGAAGTGTGAGTTCCTGGATGGCGAAGGTGCGTTCGATACCCACTTCGGACAGCGCCCGGACGATCTCGTCGCGCACGCCGAGTTCGGCGAAGGTAGGGGAAACGTGGGTGGAATCGAGGGTCGCGGAGACGGTGGTCTCGCTCGCCTCGTCTTCGTGGTCGATGGTGATCTTGCTCAGGGGTCCGGCCTTTCTGGTCTCGGCACGCACGCACGAGGGAGAAAGGCGGCCGGCCTGCGTCTCAGCGCGAGCAGTCGACGACCGGGCTCGGCGAAACGCGGCGACGGCCCGCGATTCGGGTGCGCGCACATATCTCGGGAGCTCGCGGGCCACGGTCGGCGGCTCGAAACGCGGGCTCCTCGGGTTATTGTACCGGTCCGGTGTATTCGACGAGGTGGTACTACGCTTCGTCGTCATGGGAGCCGAAATGCCGCAGTCCACCTCAGAGTCCGGCTCGACGCCGGGAGGACCCGCAGTCCCCGCCGATCATCCCGGTGTCGCCGAGCTGTTCGCCGTGCTCGCGTACGGGGAGATCTCTGCCTTCTATCGGCTCGCCGAGGACGCCCGGTTCTCTCCTTCGCTCCGCGGGCGTGTCGCGCTCGCGAGCATGGCGGCCGCGGAGATGAGCCATTTCGAGACGCTGCACACCGCCCTCACGGATCGGGACGTCGAGATCTACGCGGCGATGGAGCCGTACCGGAAGGCGCTCGACGCGTATCACGCGTCGACCACTCCGTCGACCTGGCTCGAAGTTCTCGTCAAGGCGTACGTGGGGGACGGCATCGCGGCGGACTTCTACTGTGAGATCGCCGACATGCTCGCCCCCGAGGTGTCCGCCGTGGTCAGGGAGGTACTCGCCGAGACCGGCCACTCGGAATTCGTCGTGCAGGAGGTCCGGGAGGTCGTCGAACGGAGCCCGCTTCAGAAGGACCGCCTGATGTTGTGGGGACGCCGACTGCTCGGCGAGGCCATCACCCAGGCCCAGTACGTGCTCGCCCAGAACGAGGAACTCGCCGAACTGGTGATTCTCGCGTCGGGCGACCTGACGAACATCGCGGCCCTGTTCGATCGCATGCAGGTCGAGCACGCCGAACGGATGGCAGTGCTCGGACTGCACTAGCCTGGGGCGGACAGCAGTACAGGCTCGTTCTTCATGCATGAGATTCGGAGGTCCACCGTGGAGGTCAAGATCGGCGTCGCGGACAGCCCGCGCGAAGTTGTCGTCGTCAGCGACCAGACGCCCGACGAGGTGGAGAAGCTCGTCCGGGCCGCGCTGAACGGCGCCGACGACGGAGTGCTCGCCCTTGTCGACGAGAAGGGCCGCAAGGTTCTCGTGCAGGCCGCCAAGATCAGCTACGTGGACATCGGTCCCGCCACGCTGGGCAAGGTCGGCTTCGCCGCCAACTGAGATCGACCGACGAAGAACGGGCCGGGGCGTATCGCCCCGGCCCGTTCTTCATCCGTACTCTGTGTCGTCAGCGCCGACGGAGTTCGGGCTGCAACGGCACGTGCTTGAGACCGCCCCAGGCCAGAGCGACCGTGGTGTCCACGGCATCCTCCTTCGGGATCGGACGTGCGGCGTCGAGCCAGTACCGGGCTGTGAACTGACTCGTTCCGACGAGGCCGACCGCGAGGATGCGGGCCCGATAGGGGTCGAGGCCGGAATCGTGGCTGACGAGATCGAAGACGGCGTCGACACACGCCTCGGTGGCCTGTTCCACGCGCTTCGATACCTGCGGCTCGCCCATCAGGTCGGACTCGAACACGAGCCGGAAACCCTGGCTGTCGTTGTCGACGAAGTCGAAGAAGGCCTGCACCGCGGCACGGACACGCTGGCGGTTGTCGGTCGTGGACCGCAGAGCCTGGCGTACACCGTTGATGAGGACGTCCACGTAGTTCTGGAGGACTGCGCAATAGAGCTCGAGCTTGCCGGGGAAGTGCTGGTACAGCACCGGCTTGCTCACGCCGGCGCATTCGGCGATCTCGTCCATGCCGGCGGAGTGGTAACCGCGTGTGACGAATACCTCGCTGGCTGCCTCGAGCAACTGAGCACGACGTTCGTCACGCGGCATCCGGGCGCCCCGCTTGCCGTTGGAATTGCCGCGGCCGGATGCTCGCTCGGTGACTTCGGTCATTCTTGCTCCCAATCTGCACTGCTCCGAATGTGGCATGTGCCACCTCGGCGTTCCTCGTCTTTGCAGGTTACAGGTGAACCGGCCCGGGGAGCGGAGTGGTCTACCGTCCAGTATCCGTTCTCGGTTCATGGATGAGGGGCGCACGTTCGGCGACTCGGATATCGAATTGGTCTCGATATGACATCCTGGCTTCCGTGATCGAGCGAGGAGGAGTGCGCGAGAGCAGGAACCCGCAAGGTTCTTCGCCCACACCATCCGGTTCGTCCCGGTCGACGGGGACTGCAAGGCGGGCCGAGGCGGGAGACCGGTCGCATCAGCCCCTGCGCGCGGTATGGGATCCGGTAGGGGGGTCGACTCGGCCGCCCCGTAGACCGCGACCCGAACGGGACGTTCGCAAACAGACCCGGGTGGGACGATTCGTCGCCGCCTACGGCTGGCGTGCCTACGCCGTGCCGATCCTCGCCCTCGTCACCCTGATCGTGCTGTGGGATGCAGTGCGCGGCGGGGGAGGCGCTGAGGAGACGGCCGAGACGACCGATACGGCCGTTGTCGGCGGAGACACCGACATCGTCGTCGAGGCGCCGCAACCGGAGGGGGTCTTTCCCGAGTCGCTCGCGTCGGGCGCACTGCCGGACGGTGGCCCTTTCACGGAGGCCGGGGCCCGGCGATGGCGGGTGCTGCCCGGTACCACCCCGCAGGTCGGTGAGGGAACGGCAGGCGTGTTCACCTACACGGTGGAGGTGGAGGACGGCATCGATACCACCGGTTACGGCGGGGATATGGCGTTCGCGACCATGGTGGATCGGACCCTCGCCGATCCGCGCAGCTGGATCGGCGACCCCGCTCTCGCCTTCCGCCGGGTCGACACCGGCGATCCGGACTTCCGTATCTCGCTCACCTCGCAGATGACGATCCGGGAGGGATGTGGATACGACATTCCCCTCGAAGGGTCGTGTTTCAACCCGTCCATGGAGCGGGTCTTCATCAACGAGGCGCGGTGGGTGCGTGGGGCGATCGCCTTCCAGGGCGACATCGGGTCGTACCGGCAGTACGTCCTCAACCACGAGGTCGGACACGCCATCGGCCTGGCGCAGCACGACGCGTGCATCACCGACGGTGGCCTCGCGCCGATCATGATGCAGCAGACATTCGGCACTGCCAACGACGACATCGCCCGCCTGGACCCCGACGGCCCGGTTCCCGCCGACGGGCTGCAGTGCCGGTTCAATCCCTGGCCGTATCCCCGGGCGTGACCCGCTGCTCGTAATCGGTGCGCGATTCGCCCGGCACCGGGAGGTCGTCTGCGAATGGGACAATGGGCCGTGACGCAGGACGCATCGCGACAGGAGAATCCGTGACCGCAACGACACCGCTGGAGCGACGCTCTCTTCCGCCCCTGGTGGAACCCGGCGCAGAACTCGGTCGCGACGAGGTGGCCCGGTACAGCCGTCACCTGATCATTCCGAACGTCGGGGTCACCGGCCAGCGACGACTCAAGAACGCGCGGGTGCTGTGCATCGGCGCCGGTGGCCTGGGCTCGCCCGCTCTGCTGTATCTCGCGGCTGCAGGAGTCGGCACGATCGGCATCGTCGAGTTCGACGAAGTGGAGACCTCCAACCTGCAGCGCCAGGTGATCCACGGCAGCTCCGACGTCGGACGGCCGAAGGGGGAGAGCGCCCGTGACCGCATCCTGTCGATCAACGACGGGGTCAGCGTGCGGCTGCACGATGTCCGGCTCGAGGCGGACAACGCCGTGCCGCTCTTCGAGCAGTACGATCTGATCCTCGACGGCACCGACAACTTCGCGACCCGTTATCTCGTCAACGACGCGGCGGTCCTCGCCCGGAAGCCCTACGTGTGGGGGTCGATCTTCCGCTTCGAAGGCCAGGTGTCGGTGTTCTGGGAGGACGCCCCGGACGGGCGTGGCCTGAACTATCGCGACCTCTATCCCGAGGCGCCGCCGCCGGGCATGGTCCCCTCGTGCGCCGAGGGCGGCGTGCTCGGCGTCCTTCCCGGCACCATCGGCACGGTCATGGCCACCGAAGCGATCAAGCTCATCACCGGGATCGGCGAACCGTTGCTCGGTCGTCTGATGATCTACGACGCGCTCGCGATGTCCTTCCGGACGGTGACCCTCCGCAGGGATCCGCAGCGGGTGCCTGTCACAGAACTGGTCGACTACGACGCGTTCTGCGGGATCGCTCCGGATGCCGCCGCGCCGGCCCGCTCGGCGGTCACACCGACCGAACTGCGCCGGATGCTCGACGACGGACGCGAGATCGCGCTGATCGACGTACGCGAACCCGTCGAGTGGGACATCGTCCGTATCGACGGTGCCCGTCTCGTGCCGAAGGATCGCATCGTCTCGGGTGAGGCTCTCGCCGAACTGCCGCAGAACACGCCGATCGTGCTGTATTGCAAGACCGGCATCCGTTCGGCGGAGGCGCTCGAAGTGCTCGAACGTGCGGGATTCTCGGACGCGACGCATCTGCACGGCGGCGTGATCGCGTGGGCGCAGCAGGTGGATCCGTCGCTGCCCGTGTACTGACGGTGACCTCGTTGTGACCTGAAACAGCGGAGCGTCTTCCCGGAGCGAGTGGTTCGCGACGGTAGGTTGAGCGCTGTGAGCTCACTCGAACCGCCTCAGCACGTGTGCTCCACATTCGGTCTCCGTGACGTCGAACCGGTCCCGCTCGGGGCCGACTGGGACGGCGGTTTCCGGTGTGGCGACGTCGTGCTCTCCAGAGTCGCCGATCATGCTCGCGCGGCCTGGTCCGCCAAGGTGAGGGAGACCCTCACCGTGGACGGTGTCCGGCTTGCCCGCCCCGTGCGGTCCACCGACGGTCGTTACGTCGTCTCCGGGTGGCGTGCCGACACCTACATCGTCGGCACGTCGGAGCCCAGGCACGACGAAGTGGTCTCGCTCTCGCTCCGTTTGCATACCGCCACCGCCCAGCTCGAACGTCCCCGTTTCCTCATGCAGCCGCCGGTCGCGCCCTGGGAGGACGTCGACGTGTTCGTCGCCGCCGACCGCGCCGCCTGGGAGACCGTGCCGTTGCGCAGTGCGCGCGCTGCGGGAGCACCCGAGACGACGACCCCGGACGGCCGCAAGAGCCTGGACCTGATAAACCAGCTCGCGACCTTCCGGAAGCCGGTGCACCTGCCCGACCAGCTCGTGCACGGCGACCTGTTCGGCACCGTCCTGTTCGCCGGCCGCGCGGCTCCCGGTCTGACCGACATCACGCCCTACTGGCGCCCCGCTTCGTGGGCGGCTGCCGTCACCGTCGTCGACGCGCTGTCGTGGGGTGGAGCCGACGAAGGGCTGATCAGCCGGTGGGAGGACCTGCCGGAGTGGCCGCAGATGCTGTTGCGCGCGGTGATCTTCCGGTTGGCCGTGCACGCGTTGCATCCGCGTTCCACCGAGGACGCCTTCCCGGGGCTGGCGCATACCGCCGACCTGGTCCGGTTCCTGCTCTAGCACCTCACAGGGCGACCGGAGCCGGGGTGAGCAACTCTTGACGCGAAGGTCACCGCAGGCAGCACCGTAGCAACACCCGTTTCCTAACTTGGGTACATCACATACCCGAGGAGGAACGGCGATGACGACCTTCGTCGAAAAGGAAAGTCTCCGAGAGAAATTCGCACGTAAGCACCATATCGAGCGGTGGGACGCCGAAGATGTGGAGGCGTGGGAGGCCGGAGGCAAGCAGACCGCCAAGCGCAATCTCGTCTGGTCGGTCATCGCCGAACACGTCGGTTTCTCCGTCTGGTCGATCTGGTCGGTCATGGTGCTGTTCATGCCCACCGAGGTCTACGGCATCGACGCCGCCGGCAAGTTCTTCCTGGTCGCGGTCCCGACTCTCGTCGGCGCGATCCTGCGCATCCCGTACACCGTTGCCACGGCCCGCTTCGGTGGTCGCAACTGGACGATCTTCAGCGCTCTGGTGTTGCTGGTCCCCACCCTCGCGACGCTCTACCTGATGCTCAACCCGGGCCACTCGTACACCACCTTCATGCTGGTGGCGGCTCTCGCCGGCGTCGGCGGCGGAAATTTCGCGTCGTCGATGACCAACATCAACGCCTTCTACCCGCAGCGACTGAAAGGCTGGGCGCTCGGGCTCAACGCGGGTGGTGGAAACATCGGAGTCCCGGCCATCCAGCTGATCGGCCTGCTGGTGATCGCGACGGTCGGTAACACCGAACCCTGGATCGTGTGCGCGGTCTACCTCGTCCTGTGCGCGGTGGCAGCTCTCGGTGCCGCGCTGTTCATGGACAACCTCGGCGATCAGAGGGCCGACCTGCGGGCCATGGGCGCCGCACTGAAGTTCCGCGACTCGTGGATCATCTCCTTCCTCTACATCGGTACCTTCGGTTCGTTCATCGGCTTCAGCTTCGCGTTCGGACAGGTCCTGCAGATCAACTTCCTCGCCGGTGGCGACACTCCGGCGCAGGCCGCTCTGCACGCCGCTCAGATCGCCTTCATCGGCCCGCTCCTCGGATCGATCTCCCGCCCGCTCGGCGGAAAGCTGGCCGACCGCATCGGTGGTGGCAGGATCACCCTCTACACATTCGCCGCGATGGCGCTCGCCGCTGCGGTCCTCATCGTCGCCGGTACCCTCGACGACGCTGCCGCAGGGGCCGCGACCGGCGGTGTGTTCGCGGCGATGGTGCTCGGGTTCATCGCCCTGTTCCTGCTCTCGGGTCTGGGCAACGGATCGGTCTACAAGATGATCCCGTCGATCTTCGAAGCCCGTGCGCAGAGCCTCGAGGGGCTCGACCGCGACGAGAAGGCGGCCTGGTCGCGCAGCATGTCCGGTGCCCTCATCGGATTCGCCGGTGCCATCGGCGGACTCGGCGGTGTCGGCATCAACCTGGTCTTCCGTGCCTCCTATGGAGGACAGGCGCAGTCCGCGACGATGGCCTTCTGGGTCTTCGGGATCTTCTACCTCGTGTGCATCGCGGTGACCTGGTTCTTCTTCCTCCGGCGACCCCGGTCTGCTCCGACCGGCGAGCCGGTCGTCGAAGCTCCCACCCCGGCCCGCGTCGCGGTCTGACCGATCGAGCGGCATGCAGAAGGAGACAGTCATGAGCCGAAAGAACGTCGTCGTCGTCGGACACGGAATGGTGGCACACCGCTTCGTCGAGGCCCTGCGCGCCCGCGACGAGCAGGACGCCTGGTCGGTGACCGTGCTAGGTGAGGAGGCCGACCCCGCCTACGACCGCGTGGGACTGTCGTCCTACATCGGATCCTGGGATCGCAAGGAATTGGCCCTCGCCGGAAACGACTACACCGCAGACGATCTCGTCGATCTGCACGTCGGTACCCGGGCCACCGGTATCGACCGTGAGGTGCGCACCGTCACCACCGCAGGCGGCGACGTCCTGCCCTACGACGCCCTCGTGCTCGCAACCGGCTCCTACCCCTTCGTCCCGCCGGTGCCCGGCCACGACCTGCCGGGCTGCTTCGTCTACCGCACCCTCGACGACCTGGACGGAATCCGCGCCGCCGCGCAACGCGCGAAGGACACCGGCCGCGCCGGCGTCGTCATCGGTGGCGGCCTGCTCGGACTCGAAGCCGCCAATGCACTGCGCCTGCTGGGCGTGACCCCGCACGTGATCGAGTACAACAACCGGCTCATGCCGGCCCAGGTCGACGAGGGTGGTGGTCGCGTCCTCGACCGTCTCGTCACCGACCTCGGCCTCGTCACCCATACCGGCGTGGGCACCGAGAAGATCGAGGCCACACCGGACGGCCTGCAGGTCCGTCTGTCCGACGGAAGCGTCCTCGAGGCGGGCCTGGTCGTCTTCTCCGCCGGTGTCCGCCCCCGCGACGAACTCGCGCGGGAAGCAGGACTCGAACTCGGCGGCCGTGGAGGTGTCCTCACCGACCGCTCCTGCCGCAGCATCACCGACGAGTCCGTCTACGCGATCGGCGAATGCGCTGCGGTCGAGGGCACCTGCTACGGCCTTGTCGCCCCCGGATACAGCACCGCCGAGGTCGTCGCGGATCGGCTCGTCGGCGGCACCGCCGAGTTTCCGGGTGCCGACCTGTCCACCAAGCTCAAATTGCTCGGCGTGGACGTCGCGAGCTTCGGCGATGCGCACGCCCGGACGCCGGGCGCGCTCGAGGTCGTCCTCTCCGACTCCGCGAAGGGCACCTACGCCAAGCTCGTGGTGTCCGACGACGCCAAGACCCTGCTCGGCGGCATTCTCGTCGGTGATGCCTCGGCGTACGGCACGCTGCGACCGCTCGTCGGCCACGAACTACCGGGCGACCCGGCCTCGTTGATCTCCCCGGTGGGAGAGAAGCCGGGTGCCGGTGCGCTGCCCGACGATGCCGAGGTGTGCTCGTGCAACGGCGTGACCAAGGGCGCGATCTGTGGAGCGATCGCCGAGGGCGCCTGCGACATCGCGCAGATCAAGTCGTGCACCGGTGCCGGCACGACCTGCGGCGGCTGCCTCCCGAGCGTCAAGCAACTCCTTGCGCAGTCGGGTGTGCAGATGTCGAAGGCTCTGTGCGAGCATTTCGAACAATCCCGGGCCGAGCTGTTCCAGATCGTCGCTGCCACAGGGATCCGCACCTTCTCCGCACTCATCGGGCAGTACGGCACCGGACAAGGCTGCGACATCTGCAAACCGGTTGTCGCCTCGATCCTCGCGTCCACCGATTCCGATCACATCCTGCACCGGCAGCAGGCCGGCCTGCAGGACACCAACGACCACTTCCTCGCCAACATCCAGAAGAACGGCACCTACTCGGTCGTGCCGCGTATGCCCGGTGGGGAATGCACGCCGGAACAGCTCATCGTGATCGGTGAGGTGGCCCGCGATTTCGGCCTCTACGTGAAGATGACCGGCGGCCAGCGCATCGACCTGTTCGGTGCCCGCGTCGAACAACTCCCGCAGATCTGGAAGCGCCTCGTCGATGCCGGCATGGAATCCGGTCAGGCGTACGGAAAGTCGCTGCGTACCGTCAAGAGCTGCGTCGGCTCCACCTGGTGCCGTTACGGCGTGCAGGACTCGGTGGGGATGGCGGTCGCGCTCGAACTGCGCTACCGCGGATTGCGATCGCCCCACAAGCTGAAGATGGGTGTGTCGGGCTGCGCCCGTGAATGCGCGGAGGCACGAGGCAAGGATGTCGGCGTCATCGCGACGGAGAACGGCTGGAATCTGTACGTGTGCGGCAACGGTGGCCAGTCACCGAAGCACGCCCAGCTCCTGGCCGGCGGTCTCGACGACGAGACTCTCGTCCGATTCATCGACAGATTCCTGATGTTCTATGTCCGCACCGCCGACCGGCTTCAGCGCACGGCTCCCTGGCTCGAGGCGCTCGAGGGTGGACTCGAGCATCTGAAGGATGTCGTGTGCAACGACGTCCTCGGGATCGCCGACGACCTCGAGGCCGCCATGGCCAGGCACGTCGACGGTTACAAGGACGAGTGGGCGGGTGTCCTCGAGGATCCGGAGAAGCTCGCGAGGTTCGTCTCCTTCGTCAACGCCCCCGACCAACCGGATCCCACGGTCCGGTTCGACGACAGTGGCCCCCGCAAGGTCCCCGTCCTGGTGGGTATGCCGGGTATCGGCCCCGGAACCGGAGCGTAAGGGAGCGATAACTCCGCGGGAACGCTCGGGTAACGCACTGGTAACACCTGACGCACAGACTTCAGGACAGCAGTTTCAAGGGAGGACAGCATGACCGTCATGGAGACGCACACCGTTGGGGGCTCGGCACGCGACAGCGTGTTCGACGGACGGCTGGAATGGACCTCGGCCTGTCCGGTCAGCCACCTCATTCCCGGTCGCGGCGTGGCGGTACTGCTGCGAGGTGGCGAGCAGGTCGCACTGTTTCTGCTCGACGACGGAACGTTGCGCGCAGTGGGCAACTTCGATCCGTTCGGCCGTGCCGCGGTGATATCGCGGGGCATCGTCGGTGACCGGGCCGGAGAACCGACGGTGGCGTCCCCGCTGCTGAAGCAGGTCTTCTCCCTGGACGACGGCCGCTGCCTCGACGATCCGTCGGTGCGGCTGCCCGTCTACGGCGTACGCGTGTGGGCGGGCGTCGTCCAGATTCACAGCCTCCTTCCGGAGGGCCACCGGCACGATGGTGCGGCCGGAGAGGGTTCGTGAGCGACGACAACGCGCCGCTGCGGGGCTTCACCGTCGGAGTGACGGCGGCACGGCGCGCGGACGAGTTCGCCACGCTTCTCGCCAGGCGTGGCGCCGAGGTCGTCCACGCCCCCGCGATCCGTATCATCCCGCTGTCCGACGACGACGAACTCGAGCGCGTCACCCGCTGCATCGTCGCGCAACCCCCGGACATCACGATCGCCACCACCGCCATCGGGTTCCGGGGGTGGATGGGTGCGGCCGAAGGATGGGGACTCGCCGACGAGCTCACGCAGGCACTGGGTGCGAGCCGGATCCTCGCCCGAGGGCCCAAGGTCACCGGTGCGATCCGAGCGGCGGAACTCCGCGAGGAATGGTCTCCGTCCTCCGAATCGTCCGCCGAGCTGCTCGAACTTCTGCTGGCGGAAGGCGTCGCCGGCAGCCGCATCGCGGTGCAACTGCACGGTGAGCGGACCGAGTGGGAGCCCGGCACCGACCTGTGCGAGGCGCTGCGTGTTGCCGGCGCGGACGTCGTCCCCGTGCCCGTATACCGGTGGACGGCGCCCGAGGATCTCACCGCACTCGACCGCATGATCGAGCAGATCGTCGAATACGGACTCGACGCCGTGAGTTTCACCAGCGCACCGGCGGTCGCGTCGATGCTCATGCGCGCCAAGGAAACCGGGACGCTCGAACCGATGCTGCGCGCGTTGCGCACCGGCGTCACCGCAGTGTGTGTCGGTCCCGTCACCGCGGCGCCGTTCGCCGAACTCGACGTTCCCGTCACCATGCCCACACGCGCACGGTTGGGCTCGCTGGCCCGGCACATCGCGGAGGACCTGCCGCGGCGGGCCGTTCGCATCGAAGCCGGTGGCCATGTCCTCAGCCCGCGGGGGCGTTCCGTGATCGTCGACGGCACCGTGCGCTGCCTTCCGCCTGCCGGGATGGCGCTGATGCGTGCCCTCGTCGCGCGGGCAGGGCGCGTCGTCTCCCGCGAGGAGTTGCTCGCAGCGCTGCCGGGTGGGGGCGGAGACACCCATGCAGTCGAAACCGCTGTGGCGCGGTTGCGTTCGGCACTGGGCGCCCCGGCGATCGTGCAGACGGTCGTCAAGCGCGGTTACCGCCTCGCCGTCGATCCGGAAGCGATGCACCCATGACCGGCGCGCCCATCGACCCGGCACTGTTGCTGGTCGCCCACGGCACCCGGAATCCGCGTGGTGTGGACATGATCGCGGCGCTCGCCGACGCTGTCTCCGTTCGCATCGGTCCCACCCGGGTCGCATTCGTCGACGTCCTCGGCCCCTCTCCGTCCGAGGCCCTGCGCGACGCAGCTCGCCCGACAGTGCTCGTCCCCGCTTTTCTCGCCTCCGGTTATCACGTCCACACCGACGTTCCGCGTGAGGTCGCGGCGAGTGGGAACGATGCGGTGAAGATTACGCGCGCACTCGGTCCCGATCCGGTACTCGCACGCGTGTTGGTCGATCGGTTGCGCCGAACCGGCTGGGCGGAGGGAGACGCCGTGGTCCTGGCGGCGGCGGGCTCGTCCGATGCTCGGGCTCGCCGCGACGTGCACGTGACTGCGCAGATGGTGTCGGCACTCGTGCGCACTCCGGTGCGGGTGGGATGGATCGCGACCGGTGAGCCGCGCGTCGCGACCGTCGTGGACGAGATGCGAGCGAGCGGCGCAAAGCGTGTTTTCGTGGCGTCCTATCTCCTCGCGGACGGGCTGTTCCATCGCCGGTTGTACGAGTCCGGTGCCGACGGTGTCGCCGCGCCGATAGGAGTCGCCGAATCCGTCGTAGACCTCGTGGTCCGGCGTTACCGTTCCGCGGTGGACGCGATGCGTTCGGCCGCGCTCGTGGGATCCTCCCGTCGCCGCGACTGAAAATCGTCAGTGGGGGAGTAGGAACAGTTCCACGAGATCGCCGTCCGAGATTCCGGGCGGCACCACCGCGATCGCGGTACGTCCGATGAGTCCGGCCAGATGTGCTGTGCGAACAGCGTTGTCGCACCACCATAGTCCGCTCCGATCCTGACGGGCGGGGAGCAACCGCGTGATTTCGCCGACCACCTCGGAAGCATTGGCCAGCGCGCCCGTCAGCGGCGCCGAGGGTGTGCGGAGTGTGCGGCCTTCGACGATCGCGGGCAGCATCACGAGCAGCGTCGACACCGCCGCCACCGGATTGCCCGGCAGCCCCAGCACGGCGCGGCCGTCCGGCAGCGTCGCCGCGACCTGCGAGCCCCCCGGCTTGCATCGGACGCGCTCGACGACCACCTGTGCATCCGCCCTCGTCAGTGCTGCACGCAATTGATCGGCGGCGCCGCCGCCCGTAGCGCCGACGATCACGATCGCGTCGGCGTCCGTCCCCGCGAACAATGCGTCGAATCCCTCCGCGGTATCGCGCAGATGGCCCTCGCCGGTGACCTCCGCGCCGCACCAGCGGACGAAATCCGGTAACACCGGTCCGAGCGAGTCGCGGGTCTGTCCCTCCCGCAGTGGCCCGGTGCGCCGGATCTCGTCGCCGGTGAGGGCGATGTGGACCCGCAGCGGGCCCCGCACTTGCACCTGCATCACCTCACCGCTCGCAGCGACCGAGGCGATCGCGGGTCCCACGGCAGTTCCGGCCTCTGCGAGAATTGCTCCCGGCTCCCAGTCCTCACCGCGGCGGCGTGCGTCGTTCCGGACGGGCGCGTCGGGAAGGCGGGTGACGAGACCGCCCTCGACACGGACGAATTCGTCCCGTACGGCAGCGGTCGCGCCGATCGGCAGGTGCGCGCCGGTCGCGATCCGGGCAGCCTCCCCGTCGCGGAGGGCGAGTGGCTGCCCGTCGCCCGCATAGCGGATCTCGTCGCGCAGCAACCACGGTGCATCGCCGGCGACGGCGTAGCCGTCCATGGCCGAGATCGGAAGGCGTGGCAGCGCCTCCGCGGCGACGAGCGGTGCGGCCAGTGTGGCGTTACGCGCATCCTCGATGGAGGAGGTACGGGAAGGCAACGGTGACAACGATTCTCGAAGAACTCTGCGTGCCTCGTCCGGATCGGCGGCCACAACGGCGGTCGCGTTCTCGGTGCGTGCCGCGTGCAGATCGTCGGGGGTGTCACAGTCGGTGGCCTCGGACACCACCACGGTGACATACCGTTCGGGCAGCAGGGACTTCATGGGCCGGTTCGTCACGTCGCCGGTCAGGGCCGACAAACGCGCGGCCAGGGCCGGCGTCCGCCATGCGGCGAGCAGGAACTGCAACCGCCCGGCGTCGTCCACCGCGAAGGCGGCCTCGGCCGGTGTGTTTTCGTTCAGGGCTTCGAGCAGCACCGTGACGGTCGTCGGAGTGATGAACGGCAGGTCGGCGGCGAGAACGACGACGAGATCCGCGACCGGATCGGCGGCCGCCAATGCTGCGAGGGGGCCCGCGCCGGGTGGCGTTTCCTGGATCTGCAGTACGTGCGGATCCAGATCGTCGCGGTACGGGCCGACCACCGTGACCCGTGCACAACCGTCGACCGCCGCGAGTGCGGTGTCGAGCATCCTGCGTCCCCCCACGGTCAGAGCGGGTTTGTCCACACCTCCCATGCGGGTGGCGCGACCTCCCGCGACGATCACGGCTTCGACGTGGGTCAGCGTGCTCATGCCTTCATGCTGCCTGATTCGGCCGCTCACGACCCGATCGCACCCGTACCTCGTACGCTGCCGGTCGGCCACGTCCGCGCACCGGGACCGCCTGGTTCGCCGCGACGGAACTACTCGTCGTCTGCGCCTGGCTCGTCGCCGTGCTCGCCTGAGCGGGGCGCCCGCGGCGGGAAGTGGTGCCGGGCCCGGAGAAGGTCCACCCTGTCGCCGGTGATCGGCACACCCTCGAGCTCGAGGCGTGCGAGCTGCCGTCGGGCTATGTGCGCGGCCGGTCTGCCGGAGGCCGGTACCACCCGATGCCACGGCAGGTCGGCCGAGTCGGTGCGCATGATCCAGCCCACGGTGCGCGCACTCGACAGGCCGGCGGCATCGGCGAGGTCGCCGTAGGTCACGACCCGGCCCGCAGGCACGGAGGCGACGAGTTCGCGAACCCGCTCGATCTGTTCGTCCGTGGTGACCACCGGCTACACCGTCCGGGCGAGGAGTTCGGCGGTCTCGGCAGGACGTGCCTGCTCGATCATGTGGTCACAGTCGAATTCGAGCGTGGTGAGCGCGTCGCCGAGTCGCTCCGCGAGGGCACGCCGGAAGGCAGGGGTGGTGTACGGGGGCTGCACCTTGCCGGCCTGCACCAGGATCGTCGGGAGTCCAGCGGGCGGCAGGACGGGTTCGCGCGCGAGTTCGCCCCACGACGCGACGAGTGCGGGGACGCACAGTCGCCAGTTCACGCGGCCCGAGTCGAGTTCGACGAGGTGTTCGGCGATCTCCTCGTCGAGGAGTTCGGGGGCGACCTCACTCCAGTCGCCGTACACCTTCTCTGCGCGGGCTTCGGCCTCGTCCGTGTAGTCGGGATGGCGGAGCGTGAGGTCGGCGATCTCCAGCATCCGCTCGGCAGGGAGCCCGATCGCCGGATCGAGGAGCACGAGTGCGCGCACCCGGTCGGGGACCGCGGCTGCGAGATGCAGCGCGAGCGCACCACCGAACGAGTGGCCCACGACGGTGACGGGTCCGGTGGTGTATGCGTCCAGCACCGCTGTCAGATCGGCGACGTGTGCTTCGAAGGACCACGGGGGAGTCCACGGCGACCGTCCGTGTCCGCGCAGGTCGGGGGCGACGAACCGCACGTGCGGCAGGTGCGTTTCGGCGAGGTTCCGCCACCGCCGGCCGTGACCGGTGAGCCCGTGCAGGGCGAGGACCTCCGGGCCGTCGGCGGGTCCGAACAGGTGGGTGTGCAGAAGGTTCTCGGCGCTCACGCCGACCACTATCGCAGTCGTGGTGGCGTCGCGCACCGGGGGCCGGATCTGTCGTACCGGTCTGATGGGATGGAGGCATGCTCGACGTCGACACCGGCACCCCCGACCTGCACCCACCGCGGTCGCAGGCCGCCGACCTGCCCGCAGCCGTCTCGCGCATGTCCGAACCCCAGGTACCCGATCGCGTCCGTCGCCCCTCCGCAAAGCTGGTGCGCAGGCGCGACGAGGCGCCGGCGGTGCGCGAGTGGCCCGACGACGTGCGCGTGGTGTTCGACGATGCTCCTCCCGCGCCCCGCTGGCGGCCCTGGCAGGTTCTCGGTGGGCCCGGCACAGGGAAGACGTCCCTGCTCGTCGATCTCGCGGTCCATCGCATCGCGAACGGTGCCGACCCCGAATCGGTGCTGATCCTCACCCATTCGCGACGGGCAGCGACCGCTGTGCGTGGGGCGATCACGGCCGGTCTGCTCGCGCTCGGCGGCGGTGCGGTTCGCCGTGCGACGCGTGAGCCGCTCGTCCGCACGGTCCACTCGTACGCTTTCGCGGTTCTGCGCCTGCAGGCGTCGGCGCACAACAACCCGCCGCCACGTCTGATCACCGGTGCCGAACAGGACGCCGTGCTGCGCGAACTGCTGCGCGGCGACATCGACGACGGCGCGGGGATGTGGCCCGAACGGCTGCGTCCGGCCCTCGGCATGACGGGCTTCGCCGTCGAACTGCGCGATCTGATGTTGCGCGCAAACGAACGCGGACTCGGCCCGGAAGATCTCGTCGCACTGGGTGAGCGCCGTGATCGGCCGGAGTGGGTCGCGGCCGGACGTTTCGCGCAGCGCTACGAGCAGGTGATGCTCCTGCGCGGTGCGGTCGGTCTCGAGGCCCCCGAGGCCACCGCTCCGGCGCTCGACGCCGCCGAACTCGTCGGTGCGGCGCTCGCAGCGTTCGCCACCGACCCTGATCTGCTCGCCTCCGAACGCGGCCGGATCCGTCATCTGCTCGTCGACGACGCCCAGCATCTCGATCCTCAGGCGGCCGATCTCGTGCGGGTGATCGGGACGGGCACGCGCACGAGCACTGTCGCAGGCGATCCTGATCAAGGTGTGTTCGGCTTCCGCGGTGCCGACACGACGTTCCTCGAGGATCTCGGGGAGGCAGACGGGTCGCGGAGGATCGTGTTGGGCGTCAATCATCGGGCCGATCCGGAGGTAGCGACGCTCACCGACGGCATCGCCCGCAGGCTGCCGGGCCTGCCGCCACACCGAGGCGTGGCCGAGCATCGCGACCGAGGCGTGGCCGAGCCGGGCGACCGGGACGGTGATCCCGGCCGCGTGCGGGTGGCGGTGTGTTCGTCGCAGGCGAAGGAGGCGGCTCTGGTGGCCGACACACTGCGCCGGGCTCATCTGGTGGACGGGGTGCCGTGGTCGGAGATGGCGATCGTCGTCCGATCCGTGCCGCGGGTGCTCGCCCCACTGCGGCGCGCGTTGCTCGCGGCAGGTGTCCCGATGACGACCGCCGCTTCCGAGCTTCCACTCGCCCGGCAGCACAGCGTTGCGGCATTGCTGCTCGTGCTGCGCGCGGTGTCGGGTCGTGGCTTCGGCGCCGAAGAAGCGCTCGCTCTGCTGTCCGGTCCGATCGGTGGGGCCGAACCGGTTGCGCTGCGAAGACTGCGGCGCGGACTGCGGCGTGTCGAACTGGATTCGGGTAGCGACCGCGATTCGGCCGAACTGCTCCGCCTTCTCCTCACCGAGGGCGACGACACCGCCGAGAACGCGCATCTCGTGCGCGGTCTGACCGACGTCGAGGTCGCACCGCTGAAGAAGGTGCTCGCTGTGCTGCGCAAGGCGCGCTCGGCGGCGTTGCGTGGGGGTGGACTCGAGGACGTGTTGTGGGAGGCTTGGCAGGCCACCGCACTCGAACGGCGATGGGCCGCTGCGTCGGCCTGGGGCGGGCCGATCGGCGCGCAGGCCGATCGCGATCTGGACGGGGTCGTCGCCCTGTTCGATGCCGCTGCCGACTACGTCGATCGGCTGCCGCGCGCACAGATCGCCGGATTCGTCGACTATCTCACCGAACAGGAGATTCCCGGCACGATCCGGACCCGCGCCGCCGCCGAGGCGGAAGCTGTGACGGTCCTCAGCGCGCATTCGGCCGCCGGCAGGGAATGGGAGGTCGTCGTGGTCGCCGGCGTCCAGGAAGGACTGTGGCCGAGCCTGCGGGCGCGGGGCACCCTCCTCGGCATCGAGGCGCTGATCGACGCCGTCTCCGGCGCCGACGGGGGAGAGGAGACCGGCGCCCGGCTCTCTCGTACCGCGCCGCTGCTGGCCGACGAGCGTCGACTGTTCCTCGTCGCGTGCAGCCGGGCCCGCACGAGGCTTCTCGTCACCGCCGTCGATTCGGTGGGCGGCGACAGCGAACTCCTCCGGTCGCGTTTCGTCGACGAACTGCTCGCCGGCGACACCGATGGCATAGACGAGTCCGAGGCGCTCGACGAGAGGCTTCCGGAGGAGGTCCGGACGAGGGTGCTCGCCCTGCCCGCCCTCGTCGCCGAACTGCGCAGCGTGGTGTGCGACCCGGAAGTCGCGGAGGAAGAACCCGAACGGCAGCAGCGGGCGGCTCAGCAGCTCGCGCGGCTCGCCCGCGCCGGGGTGCGCGGCGCCCATCCGGACGACTGGTACGGCACTGCCGATCCGAGCACCGCAGACCCACTGTGGGATCTCGACGACGACGTCGTGCGGCTGTCGCCGTCCACGGTCGAGCAGCTCACGACCTGTCCGCTGAGGTGGATGTTCGAGCGTCACGGCGGCTCCGACGGGGAGAACAGTCACGCCGTGACCGGCACGCTCGTGCACACCCTCGTCCAGGCACTCGCCGGACGGATTCCGCCCGAACGCATCGACCAGGCGCTCGAGAAGGCTTGGGACTCTGTCGATCTGGGCGCAGATTGGTATGCACGACGTGAGCTCGAACGCACACGCCGCATGCTCGACACCTTCTCGACCTGGTTGCAGGGCACGCGCGGGGAGCTCACCGAGATCGGCGTCGAGGTCAAGGTCGACGGCATCCTCGAACCCGACTCCGGCGACAAGCCCCGTGTGCGGCTCCGCGGCCGCATCGACCGACTCGAACGAGACGCCGAGGGCCGTCCCGTGGTCATCGACGTCAAGACCGCGAAGAACCCCGTGTCCAAGGACGCCGCACGAGATCACGCTCAGCTCGCTGCCTACCAGGTGGCTGCGGCGGCCGGCGCGATCGAGGGCGAACCGGCGGCGGCACCAGGTGGCGCGCGCCTGGTCTTCGTGGCGAAACCCCACAACAAGGAAGGCGCGACACAGCGTGTGCAGCCGCCCCTCGACGACGAGGCTCTCGCCCAGTGGCGCGAGATCATCCACGAGGCCGCTGCCGCGACCCGCGGCCCCCGATTCGTTGCGAGGGTCAACGACGGGTGCCGGCATTGCCCGGTGCTGTCGAGCTGTCCCGCACACGACGAAGGCAGGCAGGTGACAGGGGAATGAGCGCACCACGGGTGAGCGCGCTGCGTCTCGCGGAGGCACTCGGGCAGCTGCCGCCCACGGCGGAGCAATCCGCCGTCATCGAGTCCCCGCCCGGCCCGATGCTGGTCGTCGCAGGGGCCGGCGCCGGTAAGACCGAGACCATGGCCGCCCGCGTCGTATGGCTCGTCGCCAACGGCCTCGTCGACCCCGAGCAGGTGCTGGGCCTGACCTTCACGCGTAAGGCCGCTCAACAACTCACGGCCCGGATCAGGGCCCGCCTCGCCAAACTCGCAGGATCGGCACTCCTGCGTGATCTCGATCCGACAGGTGAGTTGCGCGCTCGGATCCTCGGTAGCGAACCTGAGGTGAGTACGTACCACGCCTACGCCGGTCGCCTGCTCGCCGAGCACGGTCTGTTGCTGCCCATCGAGCCGTCGGCGATGCTGCTGTCCGAGACCGAGTTGTGGCAGGTCGCGCACCGTGTGGTCAGCTCTTGGGACGGCGAACTCGACACCGACCGCAATCCCGCATCGGTCACCGAGGCCGTGCTCGCGTTGTCCGGGCAACTCGCCGAGCATCTCGTCGAACCCGATCGGTTGCGCGACGCCCATCTCGAGCTCGAGCAGCTCGTGCATACCCTTCCTCCCGGTCCGGGGCAGCGAGGAACACCGTCGAAGACGCTTCTCGGCTATCTCGAGACCCAACACGCCCGCCTGCAGTTGCTCCCACTCGTCGAACGGTTGTCCGAGACCCTGCGCCGTGAAGGCGCTCTGGACTTCGGCAGCCAGATGTCGCTCGCCGCACGGGTCGCCCGCGATCATGTCGAAGTGGGCGCCGGGGAGCGGAGCCGCTTCCGGGCCGTGCTGCTCGACGAGTACCAGGACACCGGCCATGCGCAGCGGGTCCTGCTCGCGGCACTGTTCGGTGGCGGCACCGACCCCGGACTCGCCGTGACCGCGGTCGGCGATCCCATGCAGTCCATCTACGGCTGGCGTGGCGCATCGGCCGCCAACCTGCCGCGCTTCGCGACCGACTTCCCGTCGGCGAACGGTGAGCCCGCCCCGACCCGGGAGCTGCTCACCAGCTGGCGCAATCCGCCGCAGGCGCTCGAACTGGCGAATGTGTCGTCCGATCCCCTGCGCGACCGGGGAGTGTCCGTCAGCCGGTTGCGTCCGCGGCCCGAGGCCACCGCCGGCGACGTCCGACTCGCGCTGCACCCCGACGTGGCGACCGAACGCGAATGGGTGGCCGACCGGATCGCCGCCGAGTACCTAGCGGCACGCGAGGCGGGACGCAAACCCCCGACCGCGGCGGTCCTGGTCCGGCGCAATGCCGACGCGGCACCGATAGCCGAGGCGTTGCGTGCGCGCGACCTTCCGGTGGAGGTCGTCGGTATCGGTGGGTTGCTCCACACACCGGAGGTCGCCGACGTGCTGGCGATGTTGCGCCTGGCGGCCGACCCGCTCGCCGGCAGCGCGGCGGTGCGCGTGCTCACCGGGGCCCGCTGGCAGCTCGGTGCCGCCGACCTGAAGGCGCTCTGGCAGCGCGCCCAGGAACTGGCCATCGCGGCGCGGTGGGGTGTCAGCGGTGCGGTGACCGATCCCGACGCCCTCGACGACGCTCTCGATTCGGCTCTTCCCGGTGAGTACGCCGACCAGGCCGGACTCGCCGACGCGATCTCCGACCCCGGCGAACGCGAACGCTACTCGGAGTTCGGGTATGCGCGCATCGTGGCGCTGGGGCGCGAACTGACCTCTCTGCGAGAGCGTCTCGGACAGCCGCTCACCGAACTCGTCGCCGAGGTCGAACGCGTACTCGGTATCGGCATCGAAACCGAGGCGCGGGTGGGCAGCAGGCGCGGAGTCGCCGGCCGCGAGCATCTCGACGCGTTCGCGGCGGTCGTCGCGTCCTATGCCGCGCGGACCCACGCGACCCTTCCCGGTCTGTTGACCTATCTCGCCGCTGCGGAGGAGATCGAGCAGGGTCTCACGCCGGGGGAGGTGGAGGTCGACCCCGACCGGGTGCAGATCCTCACCGTCCACTCGGCGAAGGGGCTCGAATGGGAGGTCGTCGCGGTTCCGCACGTCGCGGCCGGAGTCTTCCCGTCGGCCAATGCCGCCGCGACCTGGCTCGGTTCCACCGACGAACTCCCCCCGCATCTCCGAGGCGACCGGGTGCTGCCCGGCGACGAACCGGGCAACACCGACGGTGTGCCCGTGCTCGAACTCGCCGACGTCTCCGATCGCAAGATGCTCGAGCGAGTGATCGATACCCACAAGGCAGCCCTCAAGCGCCGTAAGCTCGACGAGGACCGTCGCCTGTTCTACGTCGCACTCACCCGCACCGAACGCGCCTTGCTGGTCTCCGCGCATCACTGGGCCGAAACCGGATCCGACCCGAAGGGGCCGTCACCCTTCCTGGAGGAACTGCACGAGATCGTCACCGCCCGGCCCGAACTCGGTGTGATCGAGCAGTGGGCGCCCGACCCGGAACCCGACGAGCAGAACCCGCTGACGGCGTCACCACGGAACGCGTTGTGGCCGCGCGACCCCCTCGGCTCCCGGCGCGCCGACGTCGAACGTGGTTCCGCACTCGTCCTCTCCGAACTCGACCGAGCCGACCTTCCGACCGAGTACGAAGACGATCCCGACGAGTGGGCCGCCGACGTCGATGCCCTCCTGGCAGAACGTGAACAGCGCGCTGAGCAGAGCGCCGAGGTGGCCCTGCCCGCTCAGCTGTCCGTCAGTCAGCTGGTCGACCTCGCGACCGATCCCGACGCCCTCGCGGCCCGGTTACGCCGCCCGTTGCCGTTCCGGCCCAATCCGCTCGCACGTCGCGGCACCGCCTTCCACGCCTGGCTCGAGCGCAGGTTCGGAGCGACGCGCCTGCTCGACCTCGACGAGCTTCCCGGTGCCGACGACGAAGACGGCGACGACTCGCACTTCGACCGGCTCCAGGAGGCCTTCCTCCGTTCCCCGTGGGCATCGCGCAATCCCGTCGAGGTCGAGGTGCCGTTCGAGACCGCCCTGGGTGGCACGGTCGTCCGCGGCCGCATCGACGCCGTCTTCGAGGATCCGGACGGGGGGTGGACGGTCATCGACTGGAAGACCGGCGCCGAACCGGAAGGCGAGAAGCTCGCCGCGGTCGGTGTGCAGCTGGCCGCCTATCGACTCGCCTGGGCGCAGCTGATGGCAGCGCGAACCGAGCGGCTCACCGGCCGGCCCGCCGAACTCCCCCTGCACAAGGTTCGAGCGGCCTTCCACTACGTGCGCACCGGACGCACCGTCGCACCCGAAGAACTGCCCGGCGCGGCGATGCTCGAACGTCTGGTCCTCGAGGCCGGAGAATCCTCGCGCGAATCCTCCGTGACGTCCGTGCCGAACCGCCGAGAATGAACCATGGCGACCTTCGTGCTGCTCCCCGGTGCCGGATCCGACTCGTGGTACTGGCACCGGGTGATACCGCTGCTCGAGCGGCGCGGACACCGCACCCTCGCGGTGGACCTGCCGTATTCGGACGAGAGGGCGGACCAGTACGACTACGCCGCTCTCGTCGTCGATGCGATCCGGGAGGCGTCGTCTCCTGTGGTACTCGTGGCCCAGTCCATGTCCGCGTTCACGGCGGTTCTCGTCGCCGAGCGGTGCGCCGTCGACGAACTCGTCCTCGTCGCTCCGATGATCCCGGCGCCGGGGGAGTCGCTTGCCCGGTGGTGGGGGAATGTCGGACACGGGGAGGCCAGGCGAGACCAGGAGGTCGCCGCAGGTCGCGACCCTGATGCTCCGATGGACATGCGCGAGGTGTTCTTCCACGACGTGCCGGAGGATGTCGTGGCCGAGGCGTTCACGCGCGAGGCGTCCGCACCTTCGGAGGCCGCCTTCGAGCCCGCCTGGGACGCCGACCGGTGGCCGAGCGTCCCCGTCCGCGTGGTCGCCGGCAGCCACGACCGGTTCCTACCGCTGCCGCTCGTGACGCGCCTGTCGCGCGACCGCCTCGGTATCGAACCCGAGATCGTCGACAGCGGTCACCTTCCGGCGCTTGCGCGGCCGTCCGAACTCGCCGAAGTTCTGCTGTCGCCGAGGTGACGCGCGGTTCAGGGACGTTGCCCCACGCCGGTTGCGACTTCGTGGATTCGGCGACCGGCCGTGTCGGGAGCCAGCGGGGCTGTGGGCATCCCGGTGCCGTCCCGCAGACCGGACAGGAACTCCGAGAGGATCTCGCTCGGTGAATACCGCGGTGTCCAGTCCAGCTCGGCCCGGGCGCGCGTGCTGTCGAGCAAGGGTAGTTGCAGCACGGTGTCGAGCAGACCGGGCGATGCCGGAACGAGGTGCGCATGCCACGCCGCTCGCAGCGCTTCGCGGAGCGCCGTCCGCGGTACCGGGATCTTCCGGGCGGAGAACATCTCGGCGAGGAAGGAGCCGTCCACCGGTGGTTCCGTCGCGAGGTTGAACGGCCCGTGGACGGGGCGGACGGTCGCCCGGGCGAATGCGTCGGCCACGTCGCTCGTGTGGAGAACCTGAAAGCGGAGATCCTCGACGAGTGGCATGACGGGCAGCAGTCCGCTGCGCAGCAGATTTCCCGGTAGCAGGGGGCCGACGAAGATCCGCCGCTGCGAGGTCGCCGACTCGCGCTTGAAGATGAAATACGGCCGCATCCGCACGATCCGCATGTCCGGATTCCGCAGTTCGAGAGTGTCGAGGCAACGCTCGAGATAGGACTTCTCGCGAGGATAGGCCGCACCCGGCCACCCGTGCGTCGGCCAGTTCTCGGTGACACGATCGTCCGAGTTGCCGGGTGAATAGGCCGCCACCGACGACGAGTAGATCAGAGCGGGAACCTTCTCGGCCTCGGCCGCCTCGAACACCGAGATCGCGCCGAGTACGTTGTTCTTCCACGTCACCTCCGGGCGGTGGGTGGGCTGGAAGAGCCACGCAAGGTGGATCACCGCGTCGGCCCCGCGCACGATCGGGCGGAAGTCGTCGGTTGTGGTGTCGGCGACCGTGAACGTCGTCTTCGGGCACGTCCACTCGGTCGGCCGTCGCGCGACGCCGACTATCTCGGCGACAGCGGGTTCGTTGCTGAGCGCCTCGACAACGCCCGTGCCCACATTGCCGGTCGCGCCGACGACCACGACCTTCAGACCACGTCCGGTATCCATACCGACGCATACCCGTTCGTTGTGACCGTAATCACAGTCCGGGAACGGTCAACGCGGTGCGGTGCGGCGAACCCTCACCGCTTCGGTGACGAGCGGGATCTGCAGGGGCAGCCGGGCGAGGGCCACGGCCTTGGTGGCCGGGGAGAGTTTCGGACTGCGCAACCACGTCACGGCCATCTGAACATTGGCAGGGAAGACCGCAAGGAACAGGGCCGCGGCGAGGGTGCCGCCGAGCCGCCGCGAACGAGGCACCGCGAGCGCACCGGCCACGGCAATCTCGGCCACTCCCGACACATAGGTATAGGTGCGGGCATCGCCCGGAAGAGCGCGGGGGACTATGCCGTCGAACGGTTCCGGTCGCACGAAATGCAGCACTCCGGCACCGAACAGCAGAGTGGCCAGCCGGATCGCGGAGCGTTGCGACGTTTTCGTGGTCGTGGACATGCGCGCCACACTAGCGCGCGGCGGTACGCTGCGATCCGGTATCGGACACAGTCCGCTCGATACCGCGACGACCGAGGGTGGCCGCCAGTAGGGGCCGACAGCAGGAAGGTGGACACCGCGATGCCCGGGAGGTTGCGTGCGCGGTTCAGCCGCTCCGATCAGCTCACCGAGCGACCCGACTTCGCGCTCGTCGGTGTGCTGCGCGTACCGCAGGAACAGAGAAGCCCCGGACTCGCGATCGCTCGTCGGATCGGCTACGCGTTCGTGGCGCTGTTCGTGGCGGTCGTCGTCGTCTACCTCGATCGCGATGGATACCGCGACGCCCAGGGCGACGAACTGTCGTTGCTCGACTGCGTCTACTACGCCACGGTGTCGCTCTCGACCACTGGCTACGGCGACATCACCCCCATCACCCCCGAAGCGCGACTGATCAACATCCTGCTGATCACCCCGCTCCGGGTCTTCTTCCTCATCGTGCTGGTCGGTACGACTCTCTCGGCACTGACCGAGAACTCCCGGCAAGCATTCAAGATCCAGCGTTGGAGGCGCCGCGTGCGTAATCACACCGTCGTCATCGGTTACGGCACCAAGGGCCGTACCGCGGTCGACGCCATGCTCGGCGACGGGATACCGCCGTCCGAGATCGTCGTGGTCGACACCGATCCGGTGGTACTCGAGTCCGCAGCCGGACAAGGCCTCGTGACCGTTCAGGGCTCGGCGACGAAGTCCGACGTGCTCCGGCTCGCCGGGGTGCAACATGCCGCGGCGGTGATCGTCGCTGCGAACCGTGACGACACCGCGGTGCTCGTCACCCTCAGCGCGCGGGAGATTGCCCCGCGCGCAAAGATCGTCGCCGCGATCCGCGAGTCGGAGAACACACACCTGCTGCGCCAGTCGGGTGCGGACTCGGTGGTCATCTCCTCGGAGACGGCGGGTCGCCTCCTGGGCATCGCGACGACGACCCCGAATGTCGTCGAGATGATCGAGGATCTGCTCACGCCGGAGGCGGGCTTCGCCATCACCGAGCGCGATGTCGAACCGAGTGAGGTCGGCGGGTCACCGCGACATCTCAAGGACATCGTCCTCGCCGTCGTGCGGGACGGGCGGATGTGGCGGATCGGGTCACCGGAGGTGGACGCGCTCGAACCGGAAGACAAACTGCTCTACATCCGGTTGGTGGGTTCGCCGCCCGGCGCCATGCGTGGCTAGGGTGCTGGTGTGACCGGTTTCGCCCTGTCGGGTACCCCGCTGCTCTCCCGTACCGTCGTCGATCGGGCGGAGGAACTGCGTTCCGACGAGGACGCACTGCGATCCGGATGGGCCGACGCGAAACTGCTGCGCGTCGATCGGCGCAACCAGGTCCGCGTGTCCGACGGGGCACTCGTGCTCGGCGACGCGTCCGAACTCGGTCCCGAACCGGTCGCCGGTGCGATCTTCCTGGGCATCCGTGACGGACACCATGTCTGGGCAGTGAGGGTGCTCGCTCAGACGGGCACGGTGGGCGATCTCCGGCGAGTCGGAGAGCACCTCGACGATGCGGATGCCGACCTCATGGTGAGCGCGGTGGCGTTGCTGAACTGGCACGACAACGCCGGCTACAGCGCGGTCGACGGCTCGCCCACCCGCCCGAGGATGTCCGGCTGGTCGAGGATCAGCACCGAGACCGGGCACGAGGAGTTCCCCCGCACCGATCCGGCGATCATCTGCCTCGTGCACGACGGGCACGATCGTGTCCTGCTGGCCCGGCAGCCGGTATGGCCGGAGCGGCGCTTCTCCGTGCTCGCAGGTTTCGTCGAGGCCGGCGAATCGCTCGAATCGTGTGTGGTGCGCGAGATCCGCGAAGAGGTCGGCGTCGAAGTGCGGGACGTGCGGTATCTCGGCAGTCAGCCCTGGCCGTTTCCCCGGTCGCTCATGCTCGGATTCGCGGCGGCCGCCGATCCTGCCCAGAAGCTCGACTTCCGGGACGGGGAGATCACCGAAGCGCGTTGGTTCACACGCGACGAGGTGCGGGCGGCACTGGCGACGGGTGACTGGGGATCGGCCGAGGACGTGCCGCTGCTGTTGCCCGGCTCGATCTCGATCGCGCGCGGCATGCTCGAGGGCTGGGTCAAGGAATGAGAAAGGCCGGTCGCGACGAACGCGACCGGCCTTCGCAACGGGGGTCGATCAGAGACCGAGCGCGCGCTTGACCTCGGCCAGCGGCGGATTGGTCGCGGTGCTGCCGTCGGCGTACTTGACGGTGGGCACCACATGGTTGCCGTTGTTGACGCTGCCCACGAACTCTGCGGCAGCCGGATCCGACTCGATGTCGATCTCCGTGTATTCGATGCCGTTCGCGTCGAGCTGTGTCTTCAGTCGCCTGCAGTAGCCGCACCAGGAGGTGGAGTAGACGGTCAGGGCAGGTGCGTCGGTGGTCGTCATGCCTTGGAGAACATCACAGTCGGCGTACATGTTCCAGTTCGGGTCGGCTGTGGTTGCCGCCACATCGTCGGCATCGCCGGCGGCGACTGCGCTGTCGGCTGTCACTGTCATGATGGAGGCCATGTGTGCGGATGTGGTGGACGGCCTCGACCCGGAGCAGGCAGCGGCAGTACTCGCCCCCCGAGGACCGGTCTGCGTGCTCGCCGGCGCCGGCACCGGCAAGACCCGAACCATCACCCGCCGCATCGCGCACCTCGTCTCCGCCGGGCACGTCTCGGCCGGCCAGGTCCTCGCCGTCACGTTCACCGCCCGCGCGGCAGGGGAGATGCGGTCGCGCCTCCGTGCCCTCGGCATCGGCGGTGAGGGTGGGCAGGTGCAGGCACGCACCTTCCACGCGGCTGCACTACGGCAACTGCGGTACTTCTGGCCGCAGGTCGTCGGCGACACGCCGTGGCAATTGCTCGACCGCAAGTTCGCCGCCGTCTCCCAGGCCGCACACCGCTGCGGCTTCCCGACCGACACCGACACCGTGCGCGACCTGCTGTCGGAGATCGAGTGGTCCAAGGGCACACTCGTCGCTCCGGAGGACTATCCGGCCGCGGCCGCCCGCGCGCACCGCACCCCGCCGGCCGATCCCGAACGGATCTCCCGCGTGTACGCGACGTACGAGCAGTTGAAGAACCGGTCGGGCGAGGGCATGTATCTCGACTTCGACGACCTGCTGTTGCACACCGCTGCCGCTCTCGAGGACAACATCGCTGTGGCGGAGGAGTTCCGCGACCGCTACCGCTGTTTCGTCGTCGACGAGTATCAGGACGTGACGCCGCTTCAGCAGCGCGTGCTCGACGCATGGCTCGGGGACCGCGACGATCTCACCGTGGTGGGCGACGCCAACCAGACCATCTACTCCTTCACCGGGGCGACCCCGAGGCATCTGCTCGATTTCTCCCGTCGCTTCCCCGATGCCACGGTCGTGCGCCTCGAGCGCGACTATCGATCCACCCCGCAGGTCGTGGACCTGGCCAACCGGGTGATCGGCGCCGCGCGGGGACGCATCGCAGGCACCCGTCTGAAGCTCGTGGGGCAGAGGCCGCCCGGCCCGGAGCCGACCTTCGCCGAGTTCGACGACGAGCCGGCCGAAGCGCTGGCCGTCGCGAAGGCTGTCGCCAAGCTGATCGGACAGGGCGTTCCGGCTGCCGAGATCGCGGTGCTCTACCGCATCAACGCCCAGTCCGAGGCGTACGAGCAGGCATTCACCCAGGCGGGGATCCCCTACCAGGTGCGCGGTGGCGAGGGATTCTTCAACCGCACAGAAGTCCGGCAGGCCGTCAACGCCCTGCGCCAGGTGAGTGCGCGCGACGATCTTCCGGACGACGCCGGCAGCGGCGACGGCCTGCTCAGCCTCGTGCGGGCCACGCTGATCCCGCTCGGCCTGGCCGACACCGAACCGGTGGGAACCCAGGCACGTGAACGCTGGGCCTCGCTCGTGGCTCTGGTGCAGCTCACCGAGGAACTCCTCGAGCACGAACCCGGACTCGGCCTCGATGGGTTGTTGCGCGAACTCGCGGCGCGGGCGGAGGCACGTCAGCCACCGACCGTGCAGGGTGTGACACTTGCGTCGCTGCACGCGGCGAAGGGGTTGGAGTGGGACGCCGTCTTCCTCGTCGGGCTCACCGACGGCACCCTGCCGATCACCCATGTCACCGGCGACAAGGACACCCCTCCCGACGAGGCGGGGATCGAGGAGGAGCGTCGGCTGCTCTATGTCGGTGTCACTCGCGCTCGCGTGCATCTGCAACTGTCGTGGGCACTGTCCCGCACGGCGGGCGGGCGACGGTCGCGGCGACGCTCCCGCTTCCTGCACGGCTTGATCCCGGACAACTCTCCCGCCTCCAAGATCGTCGAACCGGCGACCTCGCGGAAGAAGCGGCCCCAGTGCCGTGTCTGCGGCAGACCGCTCATGGGGGCCACAGCGACCATGCTCGGCCGCTGCGAGGGTTGCCCGTCGGACCTCGACGAGAATCTGCTGGTCGCGCTCAAGGAATGGCGTCGGGAGCGCTCGAAGGAGATGAAGGTGCCCGCCTACGTCGTCTTCAGCGACAACACCCTGGTCGCGATCGCCGAGCAGCAACCGCGCGACGACCGCGCGCTGGTCGCCATTCCCGGAATCGGAGCGAAGAAGCTCGAACAGTACGGCGCCGACGTGCTCGCACTCGTGCGAGGAGAGCGCACCGCCGACACGCTGGATCTCTGACGACGAGCGTCGCCGGAGGTCAGCACGCGCACAGGCAGAAGAAATGCCCGGCCGGGTCGCGGAACACCCGGAACGTGCCGGTGCTCGACCCCTCGTCGGCGCGCAGCGCATCGAGACCGAGCACGAGACGCTCGGCTTCGTCGAGATCGGGTACGACGAAGTCGAGATGGGCGTGCACCCCGTCGGCAGGCCAGTGGCGCGGCGTGAAATCCGGATCGCGTTGGAACGCGATGGCAGTCGCGTCGTCACGGGCGAGTTCGACCCACTCGTCCCGGTTCTCGGTGATCGTCCACCCGAGCAGCCGGCGATAGAAATCTGCGAGCGCGCGCGGATCCGGGCAGTCGAGCACGGGCAGGAATCTCGTGGTCGCGAGGGACATGGCTCCAGACTGTAGTCCCGAGAGTGCCGCCGGCGAGACGAAACCGCAGGTAGAAAATCAGTTGTGCCGAATGTGTCCGCGAATCTAGGCTGGATGACGATGTCACGGGAGACGGCCCGTGCGCGACGAGAAAGTGAGGTGGCCCCGATGCTCGGCTTCGACGTCTTTGCAGCGGCAGTGGCCCCTCGGCTCGCACCGGTCGTCGCTACCTCCCGCGCCGCCACACCTGTGGCTGTCGCAGCAGCAGTCGCGCCGCGTGCACGCCGTCGTGCCGCCGCCGTCTCGTCCGTGGCCGGAAGTCGTTCCGGGAGTATCCCCCGGTAGACCTTTCGTCTCCTCCAGGCCACGGACCCCGCCCAGCGGACTGTGGCCTTTCTCGTTCTCCGGCCGGGTTCGCATCGCCTTCGAACGAATCAGCAAAAGGAGCTCACGTGCCGAGCGAAAACCTGTCGAGCCTGTCGGAACATAGGAACGGAGACGAGGTGAGCCGTAACGACGGGATCGTCCTGCCGTGCCACGACAACGACCCCGACCTGTGGTTCTCCGAAACCCCGGCGGATCTCGAGCATGCCAAGACACTGTGTGCGGGCTGCCCGGTACGGGCCCGGTGTCTCGATGCCGCTCTCGCACGGGAGGAGCCGTGGGGTGTCTGGGGTGGGGAGATCATCGACCGCGGTAGCGTCGTCGCCCGCAAGCGCCCTCGGGGCCGACCCCGCAAACAAGCGGTTCCCGAACCTCCCAAGGAACTCGTCTGCGTGTGAAATCGGTTGCCCGGCTTCGTCACTTCTCGACGAAGCCGGGTAGCCATTCGCTCAGGATGCGCATATAGGGCGCCTCGGCATCGAGCTGCGCGCAGATCCCCACCGACCCCAGCAGCACGCGGAAGACGCTCGCGTATTCGGGCGGCAGATTCAGGGTGCGGGCTGTCCGGAACGTCGAACTCGTGAAATCCGTGGCCGTGCCCGCCACCCGCTGCAGCCATGCGCGGGTGAAGTGGAAGGACTCGGTGTGGATCGGATCGGTGAACGGTCTCAGGTAGTCGGCGATCTCCTCGTCGGTGACCGTGCGCCCGGGTAGAACGAACTTGTTGTCGTAGAGGAGCCGGGTGAGTTCGTCGAAGCGCTCGTCCACGGCGAGGCGGACCATCCGGCCGAGCACGGGCGGGAAACCGTCGGGCATCGCCGCCGCGGCACCGAAATCGATCACACCGAGGCGACCGTCGTCGACAAGCATGAAATTGCCCGGATGCGGGTCGCTGTGGAGCAGACCGGCGCGCGCGGGTGAACAGAAATGGAACTCCGCGAGCAGCGCGCCGGCCCGGTTGCGCTGCTCACGCGTGCCGCCGGCGATGATTGCCGACAGGGGAGTCGCCGAAAGCCATTCTGTCACCATGACTTTCGGTGAGCTGGCGACGACGCGCGGGATGAGGAACTTGTCGTCCCCGGCGAAGGCCTTCGCGAATGCCCGCTGGTTCTCGGCTTCGATCCGGTAGTCGAGTTCTTCCTCGGTGCGGGCGGAGAGTTCGTCGAGCAGCGCGCGCACATCGGCGCCGGGCATCATCGTCGCGAACAGTCCGGCGAACCGCGACAATGTGCGCAGATCGGCGCGCAATGCCTCGTCGGCCCCCGGATACTGCACCTTCACCGCAACTTCGCGCCCGTCCGACCACACCGCCCGGTGCACCTGCCCGATACTCGCCGAGGCGACGGGTACATCGTCGAACGACTCGAACCGCTCGCGCCACTTGGTGCCGAGCTGCTGGTCGAGAACCCGATGCACGGCCTTGGCCGGCAGGGGAGGGGCCTCGGCCTGAAGTTTGGTCAACGCTTCCCGATACGGCTCGGCAAATTCCTCCGGTACGGCGGCTTCCATCACGCTCAGGGCCTGCCCGAACTTCATGGCGCCGCCCTTGAGTTCGCCCAGCACGCTGAACAGTTGCTCGGCAGCCTTGGCCGTCATCTCGGCGTCGATCTCCTGCCGGTCTCCGCCGGCAAGTCGACGACCGAAACCGACGGCAGCGCGCCCGGCGATTCCCAACGGAATACTCGCGAGCTTGGCGGTGCGGGACGAGCTTCTGCGAGGGATCTCTGGCACGCCCCCCATCATGCCTGACAGATGGAGGTCGTGGCCGAGCAGTCGCATCGGGGATGACGGTCCCACCGCCGGGTGACGATGCGGTGAGTACGCAGATCGAGCTCGAACGTGCGGTCGACGGCGGGAGAGACGGACGGATCGGCCGAGAGGAACGCCTCGATCTGGCAGACGGCTACCGCAGCGGTCGCCGACGTCACGGCGCGACCCGCGTGGCCCTGCCGTCCGTACAGTTGGCTCGCCAACCGCGGCCAGGACGGATCGAGGTCGGTCCGCACGAGATCCGCGCAGCGCAGGCAGCTGCTGCGTCCCGGAAGCACGAACGGTCCCACCACACCGCGCCCGTCCCTGATCCGCACCACGAGATGGGGAAGGCCTGCCCGCATCAGCGCGCGAACGAGGTGAGGATCCGGCACCTGCCGGTCGGCGAGGACGACACAGTCGGCTGCACTCGCCGGATCACCGCCGTAGGGCGAGCGCACCCAGCGCACATCCCACAAGGGCAGGTCGTCGACGATGGCGGCGGCGAGCGGCCCGGAACCGTGGACCCGTACCCGTCGTGTGCGCGTCGGCTCGATGGTGGAGCCCGGGACCCGCCGGACCGCACCCGTCGCGGTGAGTTCGTCGAGCAACACCCGGACCGGATCCGGCGGCAGTCCACGCAGCGAGGCGGCCTCGACCACCTCGTCGTCGGTGAGTCGGCCGTCGAGCAGCCGGACGAGCACACCGACATCGAACGCGTCCATACCGTCGGGCGGAACGACGACCGTCGAGGTGTCGGGTCCCCAACCGAGCTGGATCGCGCCGTCCGATCGTTCGAGCACGGCAAGTTCGGGATCGATGCGGAGAACGAAGTCCTCGGACGGTGGCGAGGGCGGGATGGGGGCGGTGATCACGCACACAGCCTGACAGCGCCGACACCGGCCCAACGCGTTGTCGGGGGAGTTGTCCACAGGGTGGAGCGCAACCCGCCCCGGGGGCGAGCCCGGTCTACGAGGTGCTGCCGCCCTCGGGGTGTTCCTCGTCCGGCCCGTCTTCGGCGGCTTTGTCGCGCTCGGCCTTCTCGCGTTCCATGGTCGCCTGCAGCTGGGCGATCGGATCCTCGAACGCTCCGGTTCCGCCCCCGATCACCCTGTCCACGAAGGATGCCGGGTTGTCGAGATCGGACGAGTCCGGCAGCAGATCGGGGTGTGCCCACACGTGGTCGCGGGCCTCGGTGCCGGCGTCGGTGGTCAGGCGCCGCCACAGTGCCGCAGCCTCGCGAACCTTCCGGGGGCGGAGTTCGAGGCCGACGAGTGTGGCGAAGGTCTGCTCCGCGGGTCCTCCCGTCGCGCGGCGACGTCGCAGCGTCTCGGTCAGCGCAGAGGCACCCGGAAGCCGCTCGCCGAGGGCGTCGGCCACGACCGTCTCGACCCAGCCTTCGACGAGCGCGAGCATCGTCTCGAGCCGTTCGAGCGCGGCCTTCTGCTCCGGGGTGGTCTGCGGTTCGAACGCCCCCTGCTTGAGGATCTCCTCGAGCTTGGACGGATCGGCGAGTGCCGACGGATCGAGGCCCTGCGCGAGATCTTCGATCGACGACATGTCCATGCGGATCCCGCGTGCGTATTCCTCGACGGTCGCGAGCACCCGCTGACGCAACCAGGGCACGTGGCTGTAGAGGCGCTGGTGCGCGGCCTCGCGGGCGGCGAGGAAGACGAGTACCTCTTGGGCGGGCTGCTCGAGGCCTTCCCCGAAGCTCTCGATCGCGGCCGGGAGCAGCGCGGCCGTACCTTCCGGGCCGAGCGGGATGCCGATGTCGGTGGAGGTGAGCACTTCCTTCGACAGCTGTCCGAGTGCCTGGCCGAGCTGGGAGCCGAAGGCGACCCCACCCATCTGGGAGAACATGCCCATCATCGGGCCGGCCATCGCGCGGGCCTCCTCGGGAAGGCCGCTCAGCATCATGCCGTTGACCTGCTCGGCGATCGGGTCGCACAGGCGCTTCCACGTCTCGAGCGTGTTGTCGAGCCAGTCGACGGGCGTCCACGCAACCGCCTTCGACGCACCCGCGGGCAGCGTGGTGGCCGCGTCGAGCCACAGCTCCGCGAGACGTGCGGCGTCGGCCACCGCGTCGGCCGTGCGCGGAGAAACCGGAGTGACGGACCCGATCTGCTGGCGTGCGAGCTTGGTGGCGATCTCGTAGTTGACCGGTCCCGAACCACCGCCGGAGCCCATGGCGCTGCCCATACCTGCGAGCATCTGGCCGAACTGGCTGAGCATCTGACCGAACTGCGCGGGATCGAAGCCCTGACCGCCGAACGGGTTGTCGTTACCTCCGCTGCCGGGGAGTCCGAATCCGAACGGCATACCGCCACCGGCGCTGCCGCTGCCGGAACCCTCGTCCTTCCTGCGGTCGGGGTCGTCGTCGGGATTCGAGAATCCGAAGGGCGTGTCGCTCATACATCCAACGGTACAAGGCATGCAGGCGGGGGATCGGCATCGTGGTCACGCTGACGGCGAACAAGGCCCGACCGCTACCCTGGCCGGGTGAATCGTCGCTTCGTCCTGCCGCTCGCGCTGGTGTTCCCGATCCTGCTCATCGTGATCGTGGCGTTCAACGTCCGGGCACCGTACGTCGCGCTCGGTCCCGGTCCCATCTTCGACACGCTCGGGGAGATCGACGGCACACCGGTTGTCGCACTCGACGGCATCGAATCGGACGAGACCGAGGGCAGCCTGTACATGACGACGGTCGGGGTGACCGACAATCTCACCTTGGCCCAGGCGGTCACCGCCTGGCTCAGCGGACGGTACGGCGTCGCCCCGCGCGAACAGGTCTATCCGCCGGACAGGAGCAAAGAGGAGGTGCAGGCCGTCGACCAGGCGCAGTTCGCACAATCCGAGCGTTCTGCCGAGCTCGCGGCCCTGCACTATCTGGACCTGCCGGTGACCCTGCGAATCGCCGAGGTGGGCGAGGATGCTCCTGCCGCGGGGGTTCTCGAGACGGGTGACCGGATCGTCGCCATCGGCGGAGAACCGATGAGTACGGCCGGCCAGGTGCAGCGCGCGGTGGGAGAGATACCACCCGGCGAGTCGGTGGAGGTCCGCGTCCTGCGCGGCGACGCCGAGGAGTCGCTCGACGTCACAGTCGGTGCCCGGCCCGGCGAGCCGGACAAGGGTTTCCTGGGTATCGCGACCGAGGAGGTGCCCGAGGTGCCGTTCGGGGTCACCTTCAATCTGGCCGACATCGGCGGCCCGTCGGCGGGCCTGATGTTCAGCCTCGCGGTGGTGGACAAGCTCAGCCCGGGCCTTCTCAACGGCGGACTGGACGTCGCAGGCACCGGCACGATCGATTCCGACGGAATCGTCGGCCCGATCGGGGGCATCACCCACAAGCTCACCGCGGCCTCGGAAGACGGCGCGACCGTCTTCCTGGTTCCTGCGGACAACTGCGCGGAGGCGCTGAGCGGCGCACCCGACGGGGTGCAGCTCGTCAAGGTGGAAACCCTCGAGGGCGCGATCGACTCCCTCCGTGCGATCGCCGAGGGACAGGACGCCCCCACCTGCGGCTGAGCCCCCGATCCGGGGATGCCTTCAGTCGTCGTCGCTCGCCTCGAGCGTGGCGTACAGCGCCGCCACCAGGTGGGGAGCGAGATTGTCGTAGGTCCGCAGCTCGGCCCCTGCGAACGGATCGTCGTCGTCGAGCGGACGCAACTGGAGGATCGAGAGCGACGGCCCGTCGCGCAGCACCGCCGAGATCAACCGCGCAGCGCGCCGCTCGGGATGGCTGTTCGCCGCGAGGCGTGCTGCCTCGTCCGCCGCGTGTGCATCGGCGAGCAGCGGGGCGAACGCATCGTCGAGTTCGTTCTCCGCGCTCGGCGGCAGCACGACGACCTCCTGCACGAGGGCGCAGCCGGCCACCGACCCGGGCCAGGTGGTTGTGGCGAGGAACTCTTCGAGCGCGGGACTGCCGCCCTCGACGTCGTCAGGAAACGCCTCCTGGGCGATCGGGGTGTACTCGTGCCCCTCGTCGAGCTGGTCGGCGAGGTTCGGTTCGGCGGCTGCGAGCAGCACGGTCGGCACGAGCGCGAACATCACGGGAGGGCGGTCCCAACCCTCCGCATCCACGAAATCGATGATCTCGTGGACCGCGCGCGCGAGTGCTTGTTCGGAAGGGACGGGAAGAGGTTGGTTCACCGGCCTATCCTGGCACCTGTACGCGGGTGTGCGTGGGCGGACCCGCGTCACGTGACCCCCCGTACGCGGATTCCGTAGAGTGGGGCGAAACGGTCACTCCGCGACAACGAGGCGTGTTCGCACGCGTTCGTCCAGCGCGAGATGTACAGATGCGGTGCGTTCGCGCCGCCGGAAGAGTTGGGAGCGTGGCACGTGGGCATGAGGCCCCCCACCGGAGTACCTACATTGTCGAGGCGGAGCAGAGTTCTGCTGATCCTTGCAGTCGTGGCCGCAGTGCTGCTCCTGCTCGGACCGCGGTTGGTGGATACCTACACCAACTGGCTCTGGTTCGGCGAAGTGGACTTCCGGGGCGTTTACGTCAAAGTTCTCCTGACCCGGATAGTGCTCTTCCTGGTGGTCGGGTTGTTCGTCGGTGGCGTGGTGTGGTTGGCGATGCTGCTCGCCTACCGTTCGCGGCCGGTCTTCGTACCGACGACGGGCCCCAACGATCCGGTGGCGAGATACCGCACCACCGTGATGACCCGGATGCGTGCCTTCGGGATCGGTATCCCGGTCGTGCTCGGTGCCCTGTCGGGCCTCGTCGCCCAGGCCGGCTGGGTGACCGTGCAGATGTTCTTCAACGGTGGCGATTTCGGCACCACCGATCCGCAGTTCGGCCTCGACGTCGGGTTCTATGCCTTCGACCTGCCGTTCTACCGGTTCCTGCTCAACTGGTTCTTCGTCGCGATCGTGCTCGGGTTCATTGCGAACCTGATCACGCACTACATCTTCGGGGGCATCCGTCTCGCGGGTCGCGGCGGCAGCATTTCGACCGCAGCGCGTGTGCAGCTCGCCGTCCTCGCGGGCCTCTTCGTGGCCTTCAAGGCGGTCGCCTACTGGCTCGATCGCTACGAACTGCTGTGGAGCAGCCGCAAGGAACCGACCTTCACCGGTGGCGGCTTCACGGACATCAACGCAGTCCTGCCGGCCAAGCTCATCCTCCTGGCGATCGCCGTCATCTGCGCGATCGCGTTCTTCGCCGCGATCTTCCTGCGCGACCTGCGGATCCCCGCACTTGCGACGGCCCTGCTCGTGCTGTCGTCGATCCTCGTCGGTGCGGTCTACCCGCTCATGGTCGAGCAGTTCTCGGTCCGCCCGAACGCTGCCGACAAGGAAAGCGAGTACATCGAGCGCAACATCGCCGCGACGCGCGAGGCGTACGGCATCACCGACGAGAAGGTCTCGTACGAGGACTACCCGGGAGTGGGAACCACTTCTCCCGAGAACATCCCGGCCGACATCACGACGATCGCCAACGCGCGACTGCTCGACCCGAACGTGCTTCCCCGCACGTTCACGCAGCAGACCCAGCTGAAGAACTTCTACGGCTACCCGGAGTCGCTCGACATCGACCGCTACGACATCGACGGTCGCATGGAGGACTACATCGTCGCGGCGCGTGAGCTCTCGCCCACGAGCCTGACCGGCAACCAGACCGACTGGATCAACCGCCACACCGTGTACACGCACGGCAACGGGCTCGTCGCTGCTCCCGCCAACCGGGTCAACGCCGCAGCGAGTGCGTCGGCGGAGGAAGCGGCGAACAGCAACAGCGGCTACCCGGTCTACTTCGTGAGCGACCTCGCGTCGCTCGCAGCCGAGAACCAGGTGATCCCGGTCGAGCAGCCTCGCATCTACTTCGGCGAGGTCATCGCAGAGGCCGATCCGGATTATGCGATCGTCGGCAACAGCGGCGACTCGTCCGGTCCGCGCGAATACGACACCGACACCGAGAAGTACACCTACACCGGTGCCGGTGGCGTGGACATCGGCAACTGGTTCAATCGCCTTGCTTTCGCCGCCAAGTACGGCGAGCGCAACATCCTGTTCTCGAGCGCCATCGGCAGCGACTCGAAGATTTTGTTCAACCGCGATCCGCGCGAGCGTGTGACCAAGGTCGCGCCGTGGCTGACCGCTGACGGCGACGCATATCCGGCGGCGATCGACGGGCGAATCGTGTGGATCGTCGACGCGTACACCACGCTCGACTACTACCCCTACGCGCAGCGTTCCTCCCTCGAGGGGCTCGTCGAGGACAGCATCGACCAGAACACCGGCCGGTTGCTGCCCCGCAAGGAGGTTTCCTACATCCGCAATTCGGTCAAGGCGACGGTCGACGCGTACGACGGCACCGTCACGCTCTATCAGGTCGACGATCAGGACCCGGTCCTGAAGGCGTGGATGGGCGTGTTCCCCGATGCGGTAACTCCGCAGGACCAGATCTCCGACGAACTGCGTGCCCACTTCCGGTACCCGGAGGATCTGTTCAAGGTCCAGCGCGAGATGCTCGCGAAGTACCACGTCGACGACCCGCGCGAGTTCTTCACGAACAACGCGTTCTGGTCGGTGCCCGCCGATCCCACCGTCGACACCAGCGCGAATCAGCCGCCCTACTACTTGCTGACGGGCGACCGTGAAACCGCTGATCCCCGGTTCCGCCTGACCTCGGCGATGGTGGGCTACAACCGGCAGTTCTTGTCGGCGTACATCTCGGTCGAATCCGATCCGGAGAATTACGGGCAGTTCACAATCCTGCAGCTGCCCACGGACACGCAGACCTTCGGTCCCGAGCAGACGCAGAACGCGATGATCTCGGATACCCGAGTGGCGTCCGAACGCACCCTGCTCGAGCGGTCGAACCGGATTCAGTACGGCAACCTGCTCACCTTGCCGATCGCCGACGGGGGCATCCTGTACGTCCAGCCGATGTACACCGAACGCAACGCGACGGCGGGTAGTACGTCGACCTTCCCGCAGCTCTCACGCGTGCTCGTCAGTTACCGCGAGCCGGGTGCGAGCGGAGGCGTGCGGATCGGCTACGCGCCCACCCTCGCCGGAGCGCTCGACCAGGTCTTCGGCCCCGGTGTCGGTGACGCGGCGACCGCGCCGGGTGGCGAGGCACTGCCCACCGCGGAGGTCGATGACCAGACCCGTGGCGAGGTGCCCGGCGAGGGCACGGTGGAAGGCAACCAGCCGGCCGGACCGCAGGAAGAGCGGCCGGAGACCCCGGCAACGCCCGCGCCTGCCAACCGGGAGGCCGCCATCGCAGAACTCGACTCGGCGCTCGCGGAGCTGTCCGACGCTCAGACCAGCGGCGATTTCGAAGCCTACGGCCGAGCGCTACGGCGGGTGCAGCAGGCGGTCGACGCCTACGAGTCGACCGGAGGCTGACCCCGGACGATCGACGCGACGAAGGCCCGCGGTGCACCGCGGGCCTTCGTCGTATCCGGGAGGTGGTGTCTGCGCTCAGCGGCCGGCGAGCGCGATGTCGACGATCTGCGTGAACTCGGCGCCGACACCGTAGTGATGGGCGAGCTGGCTCGCGATGTCGACGGCCTGGGTGACGTCGGACGGCAGTTCCGGGACAGCCGGTGCGACCGGTGCAGGTGCCGGAGCCGCCGGAGCGGGAGCTGGTTCGGTGGTCAGGTACTGCCCGCAGACAGGCCATGCGCCCGGGCCCTGTGTTTGCAGGGTGTTCTCCGCGACGCGGATCTGCTCTGCCTTCGACGCCTGGTGCGGCATGCCGCTACCGCCGTTGGCCTGCCAGGTGCTCGGTGAGAACTGCAGACCGCCGTAGTAGCCGTTGCCGGTGTCGGTCGACCAGTTGCCGCCGCTCTCGCACTGAGCGACAGCATCCCAGTTGTGCGGGGCAGCATTGGCGGTGCCGGTGGCCAGTGCGAACGGAACGGCGGTCAGAGCGCCGGCGGCGAGAACGGTGCGAAACGCACGCGTGCTGAAGATCTTGCTCATGTGATGGAGATCCTTCCCGCGCTCGCGGGCGCGACGGCCATCGGCGATCCGGCCTGACGGCTCGTGGATCGTGGGCGTCGAGGTCGCGTCCCTGCCCCTCGGGTCTTCGTAGGCACCGGACCCCGCGGGGCAGAATCGTGCGGCGACGGGCCGGTGGTGGCTCGGCGGTTTCGAGCCGGGACCGACAGTACAAAGCGTCCGGACGACCGTCATCTCGTCCCGGCCACGACCGTCCGTCCATCCTGTGAGACGAAGTTGGAGGAAATCTGCTGCTCAGGGTCGCCGTTGCACGGCTCGATACAAGATCGTTACAGGTCCGTTATGTGTTTAGTGTCATGTGTGAAATGTGCACTGGGTCACGTCCGGGCGGCGTGTGGGCGAGGCGGCGAAGTCGGTCCAGGAGACGAGGCGAAGGGATTTGCTTTCCTTTTCCACGCTCGTGTACGTTCATTCATGCAACGCGGGGTGGAGCAGCTCGGTAGCTCGCTGGGCTCATAACCCAGAGGTCGCAGGTTCAAATCCTGTCCCCGCTACCACCACGAAGGCCGGTCGTCTCGGACGACCGGCCTTCGTTCGTTTCGGGGCAGTTCCGCCCCGCCGCCTCTACAGGGCGGTGTATTCGCTTTCGGGGTCCTCCGGCACATCCATCTCCACGAGCACGCGGCGCAACAACTTACCTGTCGCGTTGCGCGGAAGTTCCTCGAGGAAGACCACCTCGCGGGGGACCTTGTACCGGGCGAGATTGGACTTCACGAACTTCTTGATGTCCTCGGCGTCGCGGGCCGATTCGGGTGAGGGGACCACGAACGCCCTCAGTCGCTGGCCGAATTCCGAATCCGGTACTCCCACTACAGCGGCATCGAGCACGTCCTCGCGTTCGGCGAGCAGATTCTCGACCTCGAGTGGGTAGACGTTCTCCCCGCCGGAGACGATCATGTCGTCGTCGCGTCCGTCGACGAACAACCTGCCGTTCTCGTCCCAGTGCCCGATATCGCCGATCGACAGCATTCCGTCGATGCGTTCCTTGTCGCGGCCGTCGGTGTATCCGGAGAACGACAGTCCGCTCGAGACGAAGATGCGACCGGGAACGTGCGGTTCGGTGATGCGGTTGCCGTTCTCGTCGAAGAGCACCACCCGGCACGTCACGGGAGGGCGGCCCGCCGTGCCCGGCGACTGCCGGATGTCCTCGGGAGTCGCGACCGTTGCCACGGCACACTCGGTGGACCCGTAGAGATTGTGCAACACGTGCCCGAACGCTTCCGTCGTGCGCCGACAGACGTCGGGCGACAGGGACGAACCCGCGGAGAAGATGATCTTCAGACTCGACGTGTCGTACTCGGCGATCTTCTCCGGTCCGAGATCCAGGATTCGCTGCAGCATGGTGGGAACGACGACGAGAACGTTCGCCCCGTGCTGTTCCACGAGGCTCAGGGTGTCGATCGGGGAGAACCGCCGCATCATCACCACGGTCTGCCCGAGCGCGAGCGCGAGCGCGAACTGCGACACACCGGTGCCGTGAAAGGCCGGGGCAGCCATCAGCATCGTCTGCCCTGGCCGCAGGGGGACCCGGTC
This sequence comes from Rhodococcus sp. NPDC047139, assembly GCF_040643435.1. Classification (NCBI taxonomy): domain Bacteria; kingdom Bacillati; phylum Actinomycetota; class Actinomycetes; order Mycobacteriales; family Nocardiaceae; genus Rhodococcus; species Rhodococcus sp. NPDC047139. The sequence goes on along the minus strand of NZ_JBEYUH010000012.1, from coordinate 90,291 downwards.
GAGGAACTGGGCGGACGCGAACGGCGAGGTGCGACCTCGTGGAGCGCCCTTGGGAGTGCCGGTGGTACCGCTGGTCAGCAACACGAAGCCCCCGAAGACCTCGGGGGCGGGCAGCGACGAACCGTCGACCCCTTCGATGACCGATTCGAGCGTCGGAATACCGGGGACCTCGTCGTCCACCCACGAGACGTAGCGGCGCACTTCGTCGGGAAGCGTCGCAGCGAGGTCGACGAACTCGCTGTCGAAAACGAACGTCGTGACCTGCTCGCGTGCGGCGACGTCCACGAGCTGCCGCGCCGCGAAACCGGTGTTCATCATCACGAGCCGCACACCGAGTTTGGCCGTGGCGAGCATCGTCGACACGAGTCCGCGGTGATTGCGGGCCATGATGCCCATGACCGATCCCGGCTCGATTCCGTCGCGCTGCCACGCCCGCACCAGGGCGTTCGAGCGGGCCTCGAGTTCCTTGTAGGTGACGTCGCCGGCCTCGTCGATCACCGCGACCGCGTCGAGACCTCGCTCGGCCTGGGCGTGCACGGCTCCTGCGAAGGGGCCGTACTTGTTGGCCGCGATGATCGTCGCGATGCTGTGGTCCACGCGTGGGAAGTGGAGCAGGCCCGCACGATGCAGCACCGCGAGTGAACCGACGGCGTCCTTGACCTGGGCGATCGTGTCGTCGAACGTGGTCCGCGCCCCGGTGATCCTGCCGAGAATGTCCTGACCGAGCATCCGTCCCCCTAGCTGTATGTGCGTCAGCACACACAGTAGCGGTGACCTATCTCACATTCCAGGCGTCGTGATCGAAGCGGTAAACCCTCGCCGCACGTGCGGCGAGGGTTCATCCCCCGATGGGTCCTCCGATGCGCCCGGCGCGTCCGCCGACCCGGCCCCATCCGCCGGGTCGTGCTCGCGAACTCCTGACCCGAGTGCTACTTCAATTCGGAGGACGACTTGCCGAGCACCCGTCGAGCGACGATGAGCTGCTGGATCTGCTGGGTGCCCTCGAAGATGTCGAGAATCTTGGAATCGCGCGCCCACTTCTCGAGCAGAGGTCGCTGCGAGTATCCGTATGTTCCGGCCAGTTCGACGGCCTTGAGCGAAACGGCGGTGCCGGTGCGACCCGCCTTGGCCTTGGAGACCGAGGCCTCGAGCGAGTTGGGCTTCTTGTTGTCGGCCATCCACGTCGCGCGCAACGCGAGAAGGTAGGCCGCCTCCCAATCCGCCTCGAGTGCCAAGAACTCGGCGGCTGCGGCGTGCTGGTTGTTCGCGGGGATGTCGTAGGAGACCTCGACACCGGCGTCCTTCAGGATTGCACGCAGTTCCTCGAGGACGGCGCGACCGAGACCCACGGCCATGCCGGCGACGATCGGGCGGGTGTTGTCGAAGGTCTGCATGACCCCCGCGAAACCCTTCTCGGTGTTCACCTCGGGCGAGCCCAGGATGTTGTCCTTGGGAATCCGGCAGTTGTCGAGCACCAGGACGGCGGTGTCGGACGCCTTGATGCCGAGCTTCTTCTCGAGGCGGGCGACCGACAGGCCGGGAGCCTCGCGCGGTACGACGAACGACTTGATTGCGGCCCGGCCCTTCGACTTGTCGACGGTCGCCCACACGACGATGTGCGTGGAACGCTCACCGGCCGTCACGAAGATCTTCTCGCCGTTGAGAACCCACTCGTCGCCGTCGAGCACGGCGGTCGTCGTCACTGCCGCGGAATCGGATCCGAAGCCGGGCTCGGTGATCGCCATGGAGGCCCACACCTTGCCGAATCGTTCGAGCTGTTCGTCGGTGGCGACCGCGGCGATCGCCGAGTTGCCGAGCCCCTGATAGGGGATGGACAAGGTCAGGCCCACATCGCCCCAGCACGTCTCGATCACGTTGAGGAGGCCGGCCATGTTGCCCCCGTTGGCATTTCCTGCCCGCTCGTCCTGCTTCGCCTTGGCGTCGCGGCCGAGTGACGCTCCCGCGGCGCCCTGGCCGGAGTCGTTGAGTCCCTCGACCATTGCGGCCATCGTGTCGAGCTCGACCGGGTACTCGTGTTCGGCCAGGTCGTACTTGCGGGAGACCGGCCGGAAGATCTGTGCAGCGACCTGATGGGCCTGGTTCGCGGAAGCCTTGAGCTTCCTGGGCAGTTCGAGATTGATCATCACAGGTTCCTTGTTCGGGTCGGGCCGATCAGACGAGGACGACGCCCTCGGCGACGCCGATTGCTCGCAGGTCGCGGTACCAACGCTCGACGGGATGTTCCTTGGTGTATCCGTGGCCGCCGAGCAGCTGGACGCCGTCGAGGCCGAACTGCATACCCTTGTCGGTGGCGAGCTTGCGGGCGAGGGCCGCCTCGCGGGCGAACGACAGACCCTGTTCGGCACGCGATGCACCGCGGAGAGTGACCAGCCGGAGGCCGTCGAGCTCGATCTTGATGTTCGCCACCATGAATGCGACCGCCTGCCGGTGGCTGATCGGCTCGCCGAACGCTTCGCGCTCGTTCACATACGGGATCACGTAGTCGAGTACGGCCTGGCCGGTGCCCATCGCCAGCGACGCCCAGCCCAGACGCGACAACCGCACGGCGTCGGCGTACTGCTCGGCGCGTACTTCCGCGTCGTCGTCGCCGAGGCGCGCCGACTCCGGCACCGCGACGTCTTCGAGCAGCAGCCGACCGAGGCCGGCGGCGCGCAGGCCCATGCCCGGGTCGGCCTCGATGACCACACCCTTGCTCTTCGCCTCGACGAGGAAGAGGGACGGCTTACCGTCGAGTTCGGCTGCGACGACGAAGAGTTCGGCGCTGCCGGCGGCCGGCACGAACGACTTCACGCCGTTGAGCCGGTATCCGCTGGGGGAGCGCACTGCCTTGGTCTGCAGCGCGAAGGGATCGAACAGCGCGCGCGGCTCGGCGATCACGACGGAGGCCTGGGGGACGTCGTCCCCGGCGAAGGCCGGAAGGTAGGTCTTCTGCTGCTCCTCGGTGCCCCACTGGGTCAGCGCAACCGCCACCCCGCTCGGCGCGAGGATGGGCAGGGCCAGGCCCATATCGCCGTGGGCGAGGGCCTCGGCGACGAGCACGTTGGTCACCACACCGCGCTCGTCGGCGGCGCCGTCGAACGCCTCGGGGACGTTGACCATCGTGATGCCCAGTTCGGCGGCGCGTGCCAGCAGATCGGCCGGGGCTGCGGCCGCCTCGTCGGCGTCGTGCGCTGCGGGCCGGAGGATCTCCTCGGCGAACTCCCGCACCGTCTCGGTGATCATCTGCTGATCGTCGGTGGGGGTGAGGTCGAAGAAGTCCGAGTTCTTTGCGGTCGCGAGGCGCTGCGGACCTGCCGCGCCTCCCGACATCTTCTTGAAGGTGCGCGTCGCAGCACCGAGGGTCTTGAAGCCGGTCTTGGTGGACTGGTACGTGATCCGGTCGATCGTTTCGCGGATCTTGTAACGGTCCGCGAGCTCGGAGCCCGTGATCCGGGTGAGCACGCGCATGGCGGCGCCCATGGCGTCGCGTTTGATCGGATTGAGGCCGACGGCGGACGTGTCGCGAGGCGTGTGGCGGGCCACGCTGTCTTGCTTGCTCATGATCACCAGAAGTCTCTCGATGCGGGAGCGGACGGAACCCGATCTTACTTCTGAGTAAGGTGACTGTCTACTGCGCGGTAAGTTCCCCGGCGCGCCTCCCTGGCGACTTCAGGACAACCGAGACAGCACGTGCTCGTGCAGCCGCCCGTTGGTGGCCACGGCGCTGCCACCGTGCGGGCCGTCCGCGCCCTCGAGATTCGTGAACCGGCCACCCGCCTCGCGGATCAGAATGTCCAGTGCGGCCAGATCCCACAGCGACACCTCCGGTTCGAGCGCGATATCGACCGTTCCCTCGGCGAGAAGGCAATAGGAGAAGAAGTCGCCGTAGGCACGGACCCGCCATACCTCGTCCGTCAGGGCGATGAAGCGGTCCCGGATTCCACGCTCGTGCCAGCCGGTCAGGCTCGAGAAGCTCAGCGAAGCCGACGCCGGGTCGGTCACCTCCGACACCGTGATTCGACGGGCCTCCTCGTCGTTGTGCGAGACCCACGCCCCCGCGCCTGCGGCTGCCCACCAACGGCGGTCGAGGGCGGGAGCGCTCACGACACCGACCACGGGGACACCATCCTCGAGCAGGGAGATCAGGCTCGCCCAGACCGGCACCCCCCTCACGAAGTTCTTGGTGCCGTCGATGGGGTCGACCACCCACTGCCGTCCACGGAAGATCGCGTCGCCCCCGAACTCCTCGCCGAGCACCGCGTCCTCGGGGCGCCGCGCCTCGAGTTCGGTCCGCAGCGCGCGCTCGGTCGCGAGATCCGCGTCCGACACCGGGCTCAGATCCGGCTTGTCGTCGACCTTGAGATCCAGCGCTCCGAATCGATCGCGGGTGATCGAGTCCGCCAGGTTCGCGAGCCGGAGGGCGAGGTCGAGGTCTGCGCTGTAGTCGGTGGTCATGGGGGAAACGCTAGTCGTCGCGACCGGTGGCCGAGTAGCTTGCCGCCCACGGCAGGGCCGTTCGGCGCTCCGGTAGCCTGTTGAATCGTGCATCCCGATGTTTCCGCAGCCCTGGCCGAGCTCGACACGACCCTCCGCACTGTGGAGACGGTCCTCGACGTCGAGGAGCTGCGGCGACGGATCGACGAACTCGAGCACCAGGCCGCAGATCCCGAGCTGTGGAACGACCAGGAGCATGCTCAGAAGGTCACCAGTGAGCTCTCGCACGCGCAGGGTGAGTTGCGCCGGGTGGAGGGGCTGCGTCAGCGGCTCGAGGACCTGCCGGTGCTGTACGAGCTTGCCGAGGACGAGGAAGGTGAGGCGCGTACGTCCGCGCTGGCCGACGCCGATTCCGAACGTGAGAGTCTGCGTACCGACATCGAGGCGATGGAGGTGCGCACGCTGCTCTCGGGCGAGTACGACCAGCGTGACGCGCTCGTCAACATCCGTGCCGGAGCCGGTGGCGTCGACGCCGCCGACTGGGCCGAGATGCTCATGCGGATGTACATCCGCTGGGCCGACAAGCACGGCTACGGCGTCGAGGTCTACGACACCTCGTACGCGGAGGAAGCAGGCATCAAGTCGGCCACCTTCACGATCAAGGCCCCGTACACCTACGGCACCCTCTCGGTCGAGATGGGAACGCACCGGCTCGTCCGTATCAGTCCGTTCGACAACCAGGGCCGTCGGCAGACGTCCTTCGCCGAGGTCGAGGTACTGCCGGTCGTGGAGACCACCGACCACATCGACATCGACGAGAACGACGTTCGCGTCGACGTCTACCGTTCGTCCGGGCCGGGTGGACAGTCGGTCAACACCACCGACTCCGCCGTGCGCCTGACCCACATCCCGACCGGTATCGTCGTGACCTGTCAGAACGAGAAGTCCCAGCTGCAGAACAAGGTCGCGGCCATGCGAGTGCTGCAGGCCAAGCTGCTCGAGCGCAAGCGCCAGGAGGAGCGCGCCGAGATGGATGCGCTCAAGGGCGACGGCGGCAGCTCGTGGGGCAACCAGATGCGGTCGTACGTGCTGCACCCGTATCAAATGGTCAAGGATCTGCGCACCGAATACGAAGTGAACAATCCGTCTGCGGTACTCGACGGCGACATCGACGGATTCCTCGAGGCAGGCATCCGCTGGCGTATGCGGGAAGAGCAGAAGTCGTGATCGGAAACAGGAGAGGGGCCTGTGCCGTTTCTGCCCGGAGCTAGACTGCTCGACTGGTTGTCGACGAGTGGGCTGCAGATCGCGCTCACCATCCTGGGCGCGGTTCTGGTCGCCCGGTTCGTCTCCTGGGTCGGCGGCCGCATCACCCGACGGATCGACGAGCGCTACAAGCAGTCCGACGACCTCGTGCGGTCCGAAGCGACGAAGCACCGTCACTCTGTCGCCCAGGTCGTCACGTGGATGGCGATCTCGTTCGTCTATATCGTCGCCACGCTGAAGGTCTTCGATTACCTCCAGCTGCCCATCGGCAGCCTGGTCGCGCCCGCGACCGTGCTCGGTGCGGCTCTGGGCTTCGGTGCCCAGCGGATCGTGCAGGACATCCTCGCCGGTTTCTTCATCATCACCGAACGGCAGTACGGCTTCGGTGACACCGTCCAGATCTCCGTGACGGGCGCGTCCGAGGACGCGATCGGCACTGTCGAGGACGTCACTCTGCGGGTCACCCGGGTGCGCAGCACGGCGGGCGAAGTGATCACCGTGCCCAACGGGCAGATCAACAAGGCCGTCAATCTGTCGAAGGACTGGGCGCGGGCGGTGGTGGACGTGCCGATCCCGGTCTCCGCCGACATCGCGAACGTCACGGAGATCCTGCGCGAGCTCGGGGTATCCGCCTACCAGGAACCGCGCCTGCGCGAACTACTGCTCGACGAGCCGAGCGTGATGGGTGTCGAGAGCCTCGAGGTTGATCAGCTCAGCGTCCGCATGGTCGCCCGCACCCTGCCGGGCAAGCAGTTCCAGGTGGGACGCCTGCTCCGCGCGCGGATCGCAGCTGCTCTTCGTCAGCAGGGCATCACGGTCACGCCGCAACTCGATACCGCCAGTGTCGTCGATCGTGTGGAGGCACAGTGAGCGAGCCCGAGCCCGAGACCGGGGCGACGCACCGCAGGCACATCCCGTCGCACCTGCTCGGTGGGCGGATCAGGACCACGACCTTCGCGCTGTGCAGCCTCTGGGTGGGGTTGTGGGTGCTCTACCAGTTCCTCAATCAGCCCGACGAGCCGCCCTCAGCGCCGTCGACCGCGGTGATCATCTCCGAGACCCCCTACGTGCCGTACGTGCCGCCCGCGACCACTCCTGCTCCGCAGCAGTCACCGTTCGCGACCACCGCCCCGTCCCCGTCGACCACCGTGCCGACAGCCCCGCCCCCGACGACGACGGTTCCGGCGCCTCGGCAAGGCCAGACCACGACGCAACAGGTTCCGACGACACCGACGCCCACTACGACGACCAGGCAGTTCCCGTTCGACCTGCCGACGATTCCGGGCCTTTCCGAGGAGCAGAACGGGACGGTTCCGGACGACACCGGGGCGCCGGCGCCATAGGTCACCGTCCGGTAACGGTTAGCATTGCCTGGTGATCCGGCTGGAGAATGTGTCCAAGTCCTACAAGACATCCACGAGACCCGCCCTCGAAGGGGTATCGGTCCACGTCGAGAAGGGTGAGTTCGTCTTCCTCATCGGCCCGTCCGGATCCGGGAAGTCGACCTTCCTCCGGCTGCTGCTGCGGGAGGAGAAGCCCACCACGGGCGACATCCACGTCGCCGACTTCCATGTCAACCGGCTCCCCGCGCGGCGCGTGCCGAAGCTGCGGCAGAGTCTCGGGTGCGTCTTCCAGGATTTTCGCCTGCTCCAGCGCAAGACGGTGGCCGAGAACATCTCGTTCGCCCTCGAGGTGATCGGCAAACCGCGTGCGGTCATCGAGCGCACGGTGCCGGAGGTTCTCGAGTTGGTGGGGCTGTCGGGCAAGGCCGACCGGCTGCCCGGGGAGTTGTCGGGTGGCGAGCAGCAGCGCGTCGCGATAGCGCGCGCCTTCGTCAATCGCCCGCTCGTGCTCATGGCCGACGAGCCGACCGGCAATCTCGACCCCGAGACCAGCCAGGACATCATGCTCCTGCTCGAACGCATCAACCGCACGGGCACGACGGTGCTCATGGCGACCCACGACCACCACATCGTCGATTCGATGCGCCGGCGGGTCGTCGAACTCGACCTCGGACGTGTCGTGCGCGACGAGGCCCGCGGCGTCTACGGCGTCGGCCGGTAGCGCCCGTCCTCGAGCATCCCCACCAGGCAACCGAAGGATCCCACTCGATGCGTGCCAGCTTCCTGTTCAGCGAGGTCACCACCGGCCTGCGCCGTAACCTCACCATGACCGTCGCGATGATCCTGACCACGGCGATCTCACTCGCACTCTTCGGTGCGGGTCTGCTCGTGGTCCAGATGGCAGGCAAGACCGAGCGGATCTTCCTCGACCGGGTCGAGGTGCAGGTCTTCCTGACCGAGGACATCTCCTCGCTGGATCCGGAGTGCGAGCAGGATCTGTGCGCCACCCTGCGCAGTGACCTGGAGAACACCGACGACGTGGTGTCGGTGCAGTATCTGAGCCGCGACGACGCGGTCGTCGATGCCACCGAACGTGTCTTCGCCGACCAGCCCGAGCTGGCCGAGTTGGTGAGCGCCGACAGCTTCCCCGCCTCCTTCAAGATCAAGATGTCCGATCCGGATCGTTTCGCGGCGATCCAGGAGGATTTCGGCACCCGGCCGGGGGTCGACAGTGTCCTCAACCAGCAGGACCTCGTCGAGCGTCTGTTCGGCGTGCTGGGCGGGATTCGCAACGGTGCATTTGCGATCGCAACCATCCAGGCGATCGCAGCAGTGCTCCTGATCGCCAACATGGTGCAGATCGCGGCCTTCACCCGTCGTACCGAGGTCGGCATCATGCGACTGGTCGGCGCGACACGCTGGTACACGCAGTTGCCCTTCCTGCTCGAAGCGGTGATCGCCGCGATCGTGGGTGCCGCACTCGCCATCGGCGGTCTGTTCGTGGCCAAGAGCATGTTCGTCGACGACATGCTCGTCGAGGTCTACGACGCGAACATCGTCGCGCGCATCACCGACAGCGACATCCTTCTGATCTCGCCGTTCCTGGTGCTCGTGGGTGTGGGAATGGCCGCGCTGACCTCGTACGTGACCCTGCGTTTGTACGTGCGTGAATAAGGTGTTGCGCGAGGTTCCTATGCTGGACGATGTTCTGTTCGACCGATCGTGGACCGGAAAGGCCTGCACGTGAAGGAAAAGGGCCGGAAGGTCATCGCGACCAACCGGAAAGCGCGCCACAACTACACCATCATCGACACCTACGAGGCGGGGATCGCGCTCGTCGGTACGGAGGTCAAGAGCCTGCGAGAAGGCAAGGCCTCCCTGGTCGACGCGTTCGCCACCGTCGACGACGGTGAGGTGTGGCTGCGCGGTCTGCACATTCCGGAGTACGGGCACGGCACGTGGACGAACCACGCTCCGCGACGCACCCGCAAACTGCTTCTGCACCGCCGGGAGATCGACGCGCTCGTCGGCAAGACCCGCGAGGGCAACCAGACCCTCGTCCCGTTGTCGATGTACTTCTCCGACGGCAAGGTCAAGGTCGAACTCGCGCTGGCCAAGGGTAAGCAGGACTACGACAAGCGTCAGGATCTCGCGCGTCGCACCGCCGAACGCGAGGTGACCCGCGAACTCGGCCGGCGCGTCAAGGGCATGAGCCGCTGATCGCGGTCGCGCTCGCGCTGGTCGCGGCGGTCGCCTACGGCGTGAGCGATTTCGCCGGTGGCGTCGCGTCCCGCCGCGCGAGCGCGCTCGGCGTCGTCGCCGTGACCTATCCCGTCTCCCTCGTCGTGTCGCTCACCGCAGCGCCGCTCGTAGGCGGTGACATCACCGCCGCCTCGCTGATGTGGGGTGCCGCGGCGGGCGTGGCCGGTGGTATCGCCGTCTGGTGGTTCTATCTGGCGCTCGCGATCGGGCCGATGTCGGTGGTCTCCCCGGTCACCGCGGTGCTCGTGGCCGGAATTCCTGTGCTCATCGGGATCACCCTGGGGGAGCGGCCGGGTCTGCTCGCCTATCTCGGCATCGTCGTCGCAGTGATCGCGGTGGCGCTGGTCAGCCGTGAATCCGACGAGACGGTGACGGGCGTCGGGCACCCACGCTTCACGGCGAGGGTCGCGTGGTGGACCGTCGGGTCGGGCATCGCCTTCGCGTTGTCGTTCGTGGCGCTCGGGCAGGTCGAGACGGGGACCGGGCTGTGGCCGCTCGCCGTGTCCCGCGCGACCGCCACCCTCGTGGTGTGGCTGGTGATCGCCGCATCGTGGCGCACGGTGGCCTGGTCGACCCGGTCCCTCCTGCCGATCCTGATCGGAATCGGGGTGATCGACGTCGTCGCGAACGGTGCGCTGATCTTCGCCTACCAGCACGGCATGCTCTCCTTGGTGAGCGTGATCGCAGCCCTGTATCCGGCGGTGACGGTCTTCCTCGCGGTGATCGTGCTCGGTGAGCGGGTGAGCCGGGTGAAACTGCTCGGGCTGGTTGCGGCGGGCATCGCCGTCGCCCTGGTCAGCGTGCCCGCCTGATCGGCGTCCGCCGCAGGGGAAGAACCCGCGAGCGGTGGGCGTTGGACCGGGTATCGCGGCATGCCCGTGATCGACGACCGAACCCGGAGAAAGTCGAGGACTTCCATGTCCGAAACCGTTCCTTCCGCGCTTTCCGTGCCCGAGGCAGTTCTGAAGCGGCTGGCCGACGAATCGGTGATCTGGTTGACCACGGTGGACCGTCGAGGCGGACCGGTCCCCACTCCGGTGTGGTTTCTGTGGTCCGACGCGTCGTTCCTGATCTTCTCGCAGCCTCATACGTCCAAGCTCGCCAACATCACCGCCCGGCCGCGGGTCGCCCTCAATCTGGAAGCCGACCGAGGCGGCGGGCACGTGGCGGTGTTCACCGGGACCGCTGCGATCGGTGAGAGTGTCGAGGACGACGAATGGGCCCGTTATGTCGGAAAGTACGAGGCGGGTATGCGTTCGCTCGATTACGGCCCGGAAACCTTCCGGGCCGACTATTCCGTTCCGCTGCGGGTGACCCCGCTCAGGTTCCGGGGCTGGTGACCGGCGGTGTGAGCAGGTTCATGGCAGGCCCGCGAATCGTTTCGAGAAATGGGAATGACATCGGACCGTCGGGTCGTTACAGTAGGTACTCCTGCGAAGTTCGCAGGAGCGTACGGGGCTGAACGGTTTCGACTGCGTACGTTGAGCAAGGGGAAGCGTGTCGGTGCAGGCAAGAGACCACCGTAAGCGTCGCTGCAACCAATTAAGCGCCGAGTCTACTCAGCGCGAGTACGCCCTCGCTGCCTAAGCGAGCGCGTCTCTGTCAGCCCGGGTTTGCTCTCGACCCGGATCCTGGCATCGACTAGAGAGCTCTACCGTGCGGCTCGGTCGCGGAGACGTACGGGACAGCAAACAGCGACTGGGATCGTCATCTCGTCTTGTTCGCGAGAACGGGAGATCCGAGTAGAGGCATAGCGGACTGCACACGGAGAAGCCCTCGCGAGGCGGCGGAGGACCCGGGTTCGATTCCCGGCAGCTCCACCATCGACCCGGGTAGGAGATCGGCATTCGATCACCTACCCGGGTTTCGTCGTTTCAGGGCGCCGGGACCCCGAAGGTGAGCCGGTCCGGATGTGCAAACGACAGTGCCCGCCGCGAGACTCGGGTGCGAGAGTTCTCGGCGACGGGCACGGTCACGCTGTCGGCCACGTAGCGCGTCGGTGACGGCTCCGGACAGCGGGACGAAACGAAGGATGTCCTCCCCGGCATTGCCTTCGTTCCGATCCTGAAATTACTGGGCATTTTGTCAGCCAACAACGTGACTTCGGAGTTGGAAGCTTTGGTCCCTGTTCCGTGGGGACCTTTTCGGCATCGCGTCGAACCGGCACCCGGATCGGGTACTCGTGCCGCACGCCGCCGAACCGGCGGGCAAGATGAGGGCACATCGTCGAGGAGGAGAGCACATGGCGCACGAACGAGCGGGACAGCCGGCCACGGCAGCGGATCTCGAGGATCTCGCACATCTCGTCACCGCCTATTACACCGTGCATCCGGATCCCGAGAACGCCTCGCAGCAGGTGGCTTTCGGTACGTCCGGCCACCGTGGATCGAGCCTCGACGGGGCGTTCAACGAGGACCACATCCTCGCGACCACCCAGGCGATCGTCGAGTACCGCACCGCGCAGGGCACCACCGGCCCGTTGTTCCTCGGCCGCGACACGCACGCTCTGTCCGAACCGGCCTGGGCGAGCGCACTCGAAGTGCTCGTCGCGAACGGCGTCGAGGTGGTGATCGACTCCCGCGACCGCTACACCCCGACCCCCGCCGTCAGTCACGCGATCCTGCAGCACAACGCCGGGCCCGGCGCTCGTGCAGACGGCATCGTCGTCACCCCTTCGCACAACCCGCCGCGCGACGGAGGCTTCAAGTACAACCCGCCGTCGGGCGGACCTGCCGACAGCGACGCGACGTCGATCATCGCGGCGCGCGCCAACGAACTGCTCGCGGCCGGTCTCGCAGGAGTGAAGCGGGTGTCGCTGTCCTCGGCCGTCGCCGCGGCGGGACGACACGACTTCCTCGCCGCCTACATCGACGATCTGCCGAATGTCGTCGACCTCGACGTCGTCCGGGCCACCGGCGTGCGGATCGGTGCCGATCCGATGGGCGGGGCGAGCGTCGACTACTGGGGAGAGATCGCCGAACGGCATGAGCTCGACCTCACTGTGGTCAATCCGCTCGTCGACGCCACCTGGCGGTTCATGACGCTCGACACGGACGGGAAGATCCGGATGGATTGCTCGTCGCCGAATGCGATGGCGTCGCTGATCCGCAATCGGGAGGCCTACGACCTCGCGACCGGCAACGACGCCGACGCGGACCGGCACGGCATCGTCACACCCGACGCCGGTCTGCTCAACCCGAACCACTATCTCTCCGTCGCGATCGATTACCTGTTCCGCAACCGACCGGGCTGGTCGGCGACGAGCATGGTGGGCAAGACGGTCGTGAGCTCGTCGATGATCGACCGCGTGTCTGCCGGCCTCGGCCGGGAACTGCTCGAGGTGCCTGTCGGGTTCAAATGGTTCGTACCCGGCCTGAGCGACGGCTCGCTGGGATTCGGTGGGGAGGAAAGCGCCGGTGCGTCCTTCCTCCGGCGCAACGGATCGGTGTGGACCACCGACAAGGACGGCATCGTGCTCGCCCTGCTCGCGGCGGAGATCACCGCCGTGACGGAGAAGAGCCCGTCCCGGTATTACGCCGACCTCGTCGATCGATACGGCGACCCCGCCTACGCGCGAGTGGACGCCCCGGCGACGCGTGAGCAGAAGGCCGTCCTGGCGAAGTTGTCGCCCGAGCAGGTCGGTGCCACCGAACTCGCCGGGGAGCCGATCACCGCGACGCTCACCACAGCGCCCGGCAACGGTGCCGCGCTCGGCGGCCTGAAGGTCACGACCGAGAACGCGTGGTTCGCCGCACGACCCTCCGGAACCGAGGACGTCTACAAGATCTACGCCGAATCGTTCCGCGGTCCCGAGCATCTGGCCGAAGTGCAGCAGGCGGCCCGCGCGCTGGTCTCGTCGGTCCTGTCCTGAACGCGGTCGCCGACCGCGCGCCCGAGCCAGGTCGTGCGCATCGCTAACATCATGGGCATCATGCGGACACGTGACGCGGCACTGCCGCGGGAAATCTGGGTTCTGGTCGTCGCGAGTTTCGTCATCGCGCTCGGTTTCGGTCTCGTCGCTCCCGCGCTGCCGCAGTTCGCGCGTAGTTTCGACGTCGGGGTCACGGCTGCGACCGTCGTCGTCTCGTCGTTCGCGGCGATGCGCCTGCTGTTCGCGCCGGCCAGCGGCACGCTGGTGCAGAAGCTGGGGGAGCGGCCGGTCTACATCACCGGCCTGCTGATCGTCGCGCTGTCGACGGGCGCGTGCGCCTTCGCCGAGAGTTACTGGCAACTCCTCGTGTTCCGGGCACTCGGCGGCATCGGATCGACGATGTTCACGGTGTCGGCGTTGGGGCTGCTCGTGCGGATTGCTCCGCCCGACGCTCGCGGCCGGGTGTCCGGTCTGTACGCGACCAGCTTCCTGATGGGTAACATCCTCGGCCCGCTCGTGGGAGGGGCCCTCATAGGGCTGGGGCTGCGTGCACCCTTCCTCATCTACGCCGTGGCGCTGCTCGTCGCGGCCGCGGTCGTAGGGATCAGCTTGCGCACCTCGCACCTCGCGCGTCCCGACACCGGGGAGGGCGTGCCGACCATGAGCCTGCGCGACGCCCTGCGGTCGCCCGTCTACCGCGCCGCACTCGGATCCAATTTCGCCAACGGCTGGGTGGTTTTCGGGGTCAGGGTGGCCATGGTGCCGCTGTTCGTCGTCGAAGCGCTCGAGGAGGGCGAGGCGTTCGCGGGTATGGCCCTGACGGCCTTCGCCGTGGGCAATGCGCTCGTTCTCATCAAGTCCGGCAAACTGTCCGACCGATTCGGGCGCAGGCCCTTCGTGCTGTCCGGCCTGATCGTGTGCGGGGTCAGCACGATCCTGATGGGATTCACCGAAAACATGGTGTGGTTCCTGATCACCTCGATCGTGGCGGGTATGGGTTCGGGGCTGGCCAATCCCTCGCAACAGGCCGCGGTCGCCGACGTCGTCGGTAGCAAGGCGCGCGGGGGGCCGGTGCTCGCCGCCTTCCAGATGACCGCGGATATCGGTGCGGTGATCGGCCCCATCGCCGCCGGATTCCTCGCCGACCGATTGTCGTACTCGACAGCTTTCGCGGTCACGGGCGTGATCATGCTCCTCGCGACCGTGCCGTGGTTCGTCGTCGGGCGCACCCGCACAGCGGAGCCGGAGATTCCGGTGACCGGCGACACCGCGCGTTGAGGCACTCGCTCGGTAGTGTCGGCGGTATGTGGGTTCGTCTCGTCTCCACGCTCGCACGTTTCGGTCTGGCAGCCGTGTGGCTCGTCTCCGGATGGATCAAGTTCGCAGACCCGACGCAGACCGTAGTGGCGGTACGGGCGTACCAGATCCTTCCGGCAGACCTGGTACGGCCGTTCGCCGCCGTCTTTCCGGTGCTCGAGCTGGTTCTGGGCCTGATCATTCTGGTGGGGCTGGCGACCCGCCCTGCGGCAGTGCTCAGTGCACTGGGGCTGGTCGCTCTCATTGCCGCGATCTTCTCGGCGTGGGCGCGTGGTCTGTCGATCGACTGTGGATGCTTCGGTGGAGGTGGTGTGGTCGAGGGCATCGACGCCCGGGATTACGCGGTCGAACTCGCCCGGGATTTCGGGTTCCTGGCGATGTCGGTGTGGCTGGTGGTGTTCCCGCGGACGTGGTTCGCACTCGGACCTGGCTCGAGGGCTTCCCTCTCAGCGGCCCCTCAGCCGACGATGGCAGAGTGAAGTCGAAGAGTTCGCCGAAGAACAGAGGGCAGTATTCGTGAGCGCGAAGAAGGTTCCGTCGGGAAAGTACTCACCGGAACCCACGTCGAACAGATTCACCTACATTCTCGGTGGCGTCGCGGTCGTGGTGATCGCCGTACTCGTCATCGGCGGTGTCCTGCTGACGTCCGGTGGCAGTGACGCCCGCAACGACGGTTACGGCACCGTGCAGAACGACGCGGTGCAGGTCGCGGTCGAGGACGACGGTGCGATCCTGCTGGGCCGCCCCGACGCCGCGACAACCGTCGACCTGTACGAGGATCCGCTGTGCCCGTACTGCGCGGAACTCGAACACAAGCACTCGCAGGAGATCGCCCAGGCGATCGACGAGGGACAGCTGGCCGTTCGCTACCGGATGCTCGCCTTCCTCGACCGGGCTTCGAGCAGCGGCGATTATTCGACCCGCTCCGTGGCGGCGGCGCAGTGCGTCGCGGAGACCGGCGACGCACGTGCGTTCTCCGCATTCCACGACGAGTTGCTCTCGCCGGACAACCAGCCCGCTGAGGGCGGCAACGGTGACATCGACAACGCGGGGCTCGCGCAGATGGCCCGCGACGCCGGTGCGTCCGACGAGGCCGTTCAGTGCATCACCGACGGTGCGCGAGTCGAGCAGGCCGCAGCCGACGCCGAGGCGGGTCGGCAGTTGCTCGCCACGACCGGAGCGGCCGGCACCCCGGCCGTCGTGCACGAGGGAACCGTCGTCGATGCCCTCGGCAACGAGAACTGGGTGGCCGAAGTCGTCGGCTAGACCGCGCGGTGGTGGGAGCCCGGGTGCCCGTGTACTCCCACCACCGTCGCTTCGTCTACCAGCCGATTTGTTGGCGTAGAGCGCGATGGTGTAGTTTTCTTTCAGCGCGAAGGGGTCACCGGAGCGCGACGGTACAACCGAATACGGGGCTATGGCGCAGCTGGTAGCGCACCACACTGGCAGTGTGGGGGTCAGGGGTTCGAGTCCCCTTAGCTCCACAAGATCGCTACAGGCGAGAGTGCATACTCTCGCCTGTAGTAGTCTTCGGTGGCATCCCGTTCACCGTGCAAGGGGCTATGGCGCAGCTGGTAGCGCACCACACTGGCAGTGTGGGGGTCAGGGGTTCGAGTCCCCTTAGCTCCACCCTTCGAAGATGCTTGCTCGCAGCGTTGCAGCGGCCCCGCCGGTCGCGAGGCCGCTGCAGCCGCGACATTCAGTCCGTCGCGCTGACGGATGTGTACAGCGTCAGGCCCCAACCCACCGTCGCGCGCTCGGGTGCCGCGAGGCCGGCCGCGTCGAACAGAGCCAGGTACTCCTCGTGCGAACGGCCGCCGCCACCACTGAGCGCGAAGTCGATCAGGTCGTCCTCGTAGTCGTGGTCACGAGCGAGTTCGTCGAGGACGTCGCCGAAGACGAGGACCCGTCCGCCCGGGTTCAACCCGGCCGCCGCCTGTTTCAGCACGTGGACCGCGTCGGCGTCGGGCAGTTCGTTCAACCGTCCGGTCAGCAGCACCGCATCGACCGGCTCGGGACGGGCCTCGAGCATGCTGCCCGGCTGGTATGCGACCCGCTCGTGCTCGCCGTGGATGCGGCGCAGGATCTCGATCTCCGAGGGCGCGGCCACCACGGTCACGTGCGTCTCCGGATGCGCGGAGACGAGGGCCCGAGCATAGGACGCCGAGGCCTCACCGGCGACCACGACGGTCGAGACGTCGGCGGGCACCTTCGCCGCGAGGGCACCGGCGAAGTAGACGGCCGTCTCGGCTTCGTGTTCGAGCCGGTCCGTCAGCAGCGCGGTATCGTCCGCGACCCGCTGCGCGAAGCTCTTCCCGAACCGCCGCACGTCGTCCCCGCTGCCGGTGCGGACGGCGGCCAGGAGCGCGAGCATGCCGGCAAGCTCTCGCTGCGCATGGACGCCGTCGAGCCGGAGTTCCTCCAGATGATGATCGTCCTCGAGTTCGCGCCCGACTCCGGTGAGCTGGAACCGGCCTTCGCCGAGATCCTCGGCCACACCTACCGCGGTGAGATAGCGCAGCAGTTTGCCCAGGCCGGTTCGATCCGTCCCCGTCTTGGCCGCGAGTTCGTCGAGCGTTCGTGGTGATGCGTCGAAGGCCATCGCCAAGCCGATGGTCGCCGCGACCCGCAGCGCGAAACCCGGTGCGATCTCGGCCAACTCGTCGAACCGGTCGCGCTCGTCCTCGGTCGCCTCGAAATCGGGCAGGGATGCGTCGGATTCCGACACCGCGACCTCCTGGCGACGCCAGTAGCCGGTCACCTCCACCTGTTCCTTGGGCAGGCCCTTCTCGTTCCGCAACCACCGGCGGATCGGGGTGAGCGTGAGCGTCTCACCGGACACCCACGCGAAGACCGTGCCGTCCCACCATTCCGCGCCGCGGATCGCATCGAACAACAGGGTCGTCGTGCCCGGCTCGGCGCCGTCGCGGCTGAGCCAGGTCAGCTCCACCCCGTCCGGGACGGGGAGATCCTGGCGGTGCGACTCGTCGGCGATCTCGACGAAGACCTGGCCGCGTGCTCCCTCGGGCCAGTTCTCGAGCCATCGCCCGATGGCCGGCAGTGCTGTCTCGTCGCCCGCGACGAGCGTCCAGGCGACCCCTTCAGGGTGCCCCGCCGAGGATTTCGGTCCGGCGATCTGAATCGTCTCGCCGGGTTCTGCTCGGTACGACCAGCTCGAAGCCGGACCCACTCCGTGCCGTACGAAGTCCACGTCGATCTCTCCGGCAACCGGATCCCAGCGTCGCACTGTGTAGGTGCGCATGAGCAGCTTCGGATCGCGCGGCCAGTTCACCACGCCGTCGGCCTGACTCGGGCCGAGTGCTTCGTCGAGGTCGGGATGCTTGAACATCAGCTTGAACTCGTCGTCGACGCCGTCCGAGCGGAACGCGGCGACCGGGAAGCCGTTCGCTGCGACGTGGGCCCGGAGTTGCTCGCCTCCGAGCGTCACCCGGCGCATGCCCGGACTCACGTCCGACACGCGGAGCACGGTCAGATACCGCGTGGTGATCGGGAATACCTCGACGGGACGAAGACTTCGAGCCATGTGCGTTCTCCTCGGCAGGGGTGGTGGCGGGGCGGCCGGCCGGCCCTCCGGGCGGTACGCCGACCTGCGCTTAGGTGGACCTTACTTCACAAGATCTTCGGTAGGTCCCGACCCGTCCTGGCCGGCGCGGCAACCCTGCGTATACAACTCGTCGATCAGGTGGCTGTAGTGGGTCAGCAGACGATCGCGGATCGGCCGCCCGGAGGAATCGAGATCGGCGCTGTCGAGGGGAATGCGCACCGTCACGAACCGGCGGATGCGTTCCCAGGGATCGGATCGCTCGTTGAACTGCTCCACCGCGGCTGCGACCACCGCGTCGGGGGCTGTCGTGAAGACCAGGCCGGTGCAGTACGGCCGCAGTTCCCCGGCCACGACGAGTTCGCTGCCGGGACACATCCGACGCCAGCGGTCGGCCAGGGCGGCCGGCCCCACATACTTTCCGGTGCTGGTCTTGAAGGTGTTCTTACGGTGGCCGGTGACGGTGACGAAACCGTCGGCATCGACCCCGGCGAGATCACCCGTGTGGAACCAGCCGTCGGCATCGAG
Organism: Rhodococcus sp. NPDC047139; assembly: GCF_040643435.1. NCBI lineage: Bacteria > Bacillati > Actinomycetota > Actinomycetes > Mycobacteriales > Nocardiaceae > Rhodococcus > Rhodococcus sp. NPDC047139. The sequence continues at coordinate 71,708 of NZ_JBEYUH010000012.1, read as the reverse complement.
CACGGCTGCGGTCTCTGCGGGATCGTCGTCGTATCCGGTCATCACCCCGGGACTCCGGACGAGGAGTTCGCCGGTGTCGGCGATACGAATCTTCGTGCCGTGCAACGGACGGCCGACCGTTCCGGGTCGGCGTGCCCCGAGCAGGTTCACGCACGACGGTCCGGAGGTCTCAGTGATGCCGTAACCCTCGAGCACCGGTACGCCGAGCTGTTCGAGCCGGTCCGCGATCTCACGGGGCAGCCGTGCCGAACCGGAGATGACGAAGCGCAGTCGACCCCCGAGTTGGTGGCGTTCGAGACGCGCGATCTTCTCGAGCACGTGTGGGACCGATCCGAGGAAGGTCGGATGCACCTTTCGCAGGTTCGCGACGACACGATCGGCGCGCCCGTCGAGGGCGGTGCTCGCGCCCGCGTGCATCGCCATCAGAAGGAGCGACCGGCCGAAGACGTGCGCGAGCGGTAACCACAGCAACTGGAGGTCCGAGGACGAGATCATGCCGGTCTGCGCGACGGCGCGTGCACCGTAGGTCGTGCCCCCGTGTGTCAGGCACGCGCCCTTCGTGCGTCCGTTCTCGCATGCCGTGTAGACCAGTGCGGCCTGGTCGTCAGGTGAGCACGCCGCGATACGCCGGTCGACGGCGTCGGGCTCGCTGCGCAGCAGACGGCGGCCTTGGGTGACCAGTTCGCCGAGACGGTCGAGTCTTTGCAGGGGAGCCGTGGGAACGGGCCGATCGGCGATCGTGAGCACGGCGTGCGCACGTTGGATCTGCGACCGCGCCTCCTCGTCGTGTGTTCCGGGATAGATCGGGACGGTGACGCCGCCCGCGCATGCAATGGCAAGATCGGCGACGACCGACCGGTAGCAGGTGGTCGCGCAGATCGCTACGCGCATGCCGGGTTCCACACCGCGAGCGATCAATCCCGCCGCGAACTCGAAGACTCTCTCGCGCACCTCCGACCAGGTCGACGGACGCCAGTGACCACCCTCCGGACGCAGGTAGGCGACGGCTTCCGGGGAGCGGGCCACCCGATCGAGGAGCAGATCGGGCACGGTGGCCGCAGACCTGCCGCGAACGCGGGAGTCGGCCGCGTTCCCGGTCGAGGATCGGGGACTTGCCACGGTTCGCAGCACCTCCCACGGACGAGCATCGATGGTCGTCCCAGTGTCGGGAATGTTACCTCCGGCAGGTTCCCGGAGGAGTCGAAGTGGAGCGGTAGAGGGTGGTCGCGGCGCCGAATCCTGCGGATATCGTGGGTACGTGAACCACGCTGTCCGCCGACCCGAGATCCTGATCGCCGAGCTACGCGACGTCCTCACCGGTCCGCTCGCGGAGATCGCGCAGCGATTCTCGGCCTACGTCGACGATCTCGCGCCCCACAGCGCCATGGTGATCTTCACCAGGGAATGCACCGGCAGACCGCGGAAGGTCGCGGGCGATCCCTCGATCGTCGACCGCGTGACGATCGCAGAACTCGACAGGGTCCGGCGCGATCTCGCCGTGGGGGAGATCCGCAGGGGGAACTTCCGCATCGCAGGGCGCGACCGGGAAGTGTGCGCGATCCTCGACAGCACCGACATGCTGTTGCTGTTCGTGCCCCGCGGGAGCCGGGCGACGAGCGCAGTCCTCGAACTCGTGCGGGCGGCGTTCGGTGTGGTCGCCACGGGGATCCGGTTGCAGGTACACACCGCGAGTCCGGCCTACCTCGCGGAGTCGCGAGCAGCATCGGCCGAGCGGGCCCGAACGGTCGCCGAACTCACCGAATCCCATGCCGTGACTCTCGAGACGATCCTCGCGACCCTGCGCTCGAAGGATCTCGACGACACCCGCGCGCGCACGACAGCGCGGGAAACAGCGACCGAAGCGCTGATCGGTCTGCGTTCGGCGGTGGATATGCACCGCGATCTTGCGGAGGAGGCTCTGACCACCGCTTTCGCCCGCCTGCACGGCGAACTACGGGATCTGGTGCGGCATCGGCCGCTCGACCTGCAGATGGTTGCGCCGCCGGTGGGTGGCCGGGGCCTGCCGGGCGAGGTCGCACACGCCGCCCGGGCGATCGCCCGGGGGACGGTGCTGGCGATGTCGGGCCAGACCGACGTGACGCGGGTCCGCGTCGCGTGGAGCTGCGACAACTCGACGCTGCTGGTGGACGTGCGCGACGACGGGAAGGGCGATGTCGACGTCGCCGAACTCGAGCGTCAGCTACGCGACCGTGTCGAGACCCTCGGCGGCGGAATCGAGGCCGAGTCGACGCCCGGCTGGGGGACGCGGGTCGCGGTGAGTTTCCCCCTCGACCTGCCGGTCGCCGCGACGGATGGTCTCGCTCTCGATTCACTCGCCGCTCTCGGCCCTCGCGAGATCGAGGTGCTCGAACACCTCGTTGCGGGACGCCGCAATCGCGTCATCGCCGAACGGCTCGGCGTGAGCGAGTCGACGGTGAAGTTCCACGTGGCCGGCGTACTACGAAAACTCGGCGTCAGTACTCGCGGCGAGGCCGCGGCGCTCGGTGCAGAGGCCGGGGTCCGCGCCGCGAGCTGACGCCGAGTTCTCGTTCGTCAGGCAGCGGGCCGGGGCGCCGGGCTGGTCGTCGTCGGGACGACGCTGGTCGTGGGCGTGCCGGTCGGGGTGCTCTCCTCCGTCCCCGGAGTCGTCTCGACCGTCGTCGGCGCAGTGGCCTCACCTGTGGCCGGGGTGGTGGCCTCCGTCGAGCCCGTGGGCGGGGCCGTGGGGGCTGCCGGGGCCGCCGGTACGCCCGCTTCGGGGGCGAGAGGAACGGCCGGCGCGGCCGGATCGACCACGGCGGGGGCCGGGGCTCCGTCGACGGGTGCGGGCAGTCCGCTCTCGTCGGCCGGTGCACCTTCCGGGACGTTCGAAGTGGGCGAAGGCGCCGGGGTGGTGGGCTCCGTGGTCTCGGCCTGTGCCGTTTCTTCGGCGATCATGAGCACGGCGGCCTTGTCGACCTTCGCTACGTCGACCTGGTTGCCTGCCTTGGCCTGCCGGGCCAGGTGCTCGAGCCACGCGGCGGCGTACTCGACGGTGGACGTGCCCTTGCCGTCGATGTCGTCGTCCCAGTAGTCGAAGTGGTGGCCGTAGTGATCCTTGGTTTCTTCGTTGTAGCCGAAGGTCTGGTCGTAGGGGTCGGCGAGTACCACTGCGAGGGTGTTCTGGTTGCTCCTGATGAAGCCGACGAGCTCCTTGACGATCTTCTCCGGCAGGTACGCCAGGTTGGACAGTCGCTCCGCCGGGATGGGCGCCTCGGCACCCTCCTCGCCGGTGGCGTCCTCTTCGGCAGCCGCGGCCGCCGGCGTGGTCGGGCGCGCGGTCGCGGGGTCGTAGCTCGGGTCGGAGACCTTGATGAGCACCTCGAGGAAGGTCTCGTCCGAACGCATCCAGTCTTCGTCGGCCGAGATGTCGGCGAGTGCGAGCAGGGCGATCCTGCCGATCACCTGGGCGAGGTCGGCGCCGGTCGCGGGAGTGAGTCCTTCGCGCTCGAGCGCGTCGCCGTTCACCTGCCGGCCGACGTTCGCGAGGAGTTCGATCAGCGCGATGTTCTCCGGTGCCGAGCAGGTGAAGTCTCCCTCGGAGCAGAACGAGGCGACCTTTCCGTCGAGCCAACCGAATCCGCCGCCGGTGTCGGGGAGCACTCCGCGGCCGGGAACGGCGCCGCTACCCGGCTCGTACGGCCGGTCGAAGCCGTTGGGATTGCTGTCGTTGTCGGCACCCGGGAAGAAGCCCTCGCCCGCCCCGCGACCCGCGTCGGAGAGGATGACGACACCGCTGACGGCGGCCGGGTCGACGATCGCCCACTCACCGTCCGCAGTCTGCTCCTGATTGCCGATCTGCATCGCGGCACGGCGGGCGACGTCGGCGCCCTCGCTGAACCCGACAATGGCGAACTGGGTGTTCGGGCAGGACTTCCGGATGGCCTGCATCACCTTGATGGTGTTCTCGGCACCCGTGTTCACGGCGTTCTCGTAGCTTGCGAGATCGGCGGGGTACTCGATGTAGATGGCTGCGTAGCCGTTATCGGCCTCGTGTTGTCCGAGGGGTGCACTGATCACGGGTTCGACCCAGTGACTGCGGTACGCGCCCTGCTGGGCAGCGGGGAGCCTGTTGCCGTTCTCGTCGACGAGCATCCTGGACTGGTCGCGCGGGATGTCGCCGCGACCGCCGATGCCCAGGCTGACCATGTCGTGACAATCGGTCGTCTTCGCGAGCCCGGCGAGATACGGATCGGCAACGGTGGGTGTGTCCTGTTGGGGCAGCACGATCGCGGCCGCTGCCACGACTCCCAATGCGGTAGGGGCGAATATGCCGGCAAGGATCTTCCGACTCGACAGCGACTTCAGAAGTGCCATGGGCGTCAACCAATCCGTTTCTCACCGTGGAATTTCACCCGCCGAAGGGCGGAGTGTCGTAACGATTTTCGTACAGGGTCGCCGGAGCGTTACATGGATACGGATTTCTCCGAGGACCTTCGTTCGTGTGGAGCGGAACAGAGAACGAGGAAAATTCGCATATCGGACGATCGGTACTCGGGCGAGGTGCCCCTGGTCGTTCGACGGGGTCGGACCCGCCGAACGGCCAGGGGCAGTGCGCCGCAGGAGTGGTTAGGGTCAGATCACCGCACATCGCAGGTCGCATCACGAATGGAGACACCATGTCGCAAACAGTCCGCGGAGTCGTCGCTCGCTCGAAGGGGGCACCGGTCGAGGTCGTCCCCATCGTGATCCCCGATCCCGGGCCGGGTGAGGTCGTCGTCGCGATCGCGGCGTGTGGTGTGTGCCATACCGACCTGCACTACCGCGAGGGCGGCATCAACGACGAGTTTCCGTTCCTGCTCGGCCACGAGGCCGCCGGTGTCGTGGAGTCGGTCGGTGAGGGTGTCGATTCGGTCGCCGTCGGCGACTTCGTCGTTCTGAACTGGCGCGCGGTCTGCGGCCAGTGTCGCGCCTGTAAGCGAGGTGAGCCGCAGTACTGCTTCTCGACGTTCAACGCCACCCAGAAGATGACCCTCGAGGACGGAACCGAACTCACCCCCGCGCTCGGCATCGGAGCGTTCGCCGACAAGACCCTCGTCCATGCAGGTCAGTGCACCAAGGTCGACCCGAGCGCCGATCCGGCCGTTGTCGGACTGCTCGGCTGCGGTGTCATGGCCGGTCTCGGTGCTGCGGTCAACACCGGCGGCGTGACCCGCGGTCAGTCCGTCGCGGTCATCGGCTGCGGCGGCGTCGGCGATGCGGCGATCATGGGCGCGCGCCTGGCCGGTGCCGGCACGATCATCGCCGTCGACCGCGACGACAAGAAGCTCGAGTGGGCCACCGACCTCGGCGCGACCCACACGATCAACTCCACCTCGGTCGACGCGGTCGAGGCGATCAAGGAACTGACCAACGGTTTCGGCGCCGACGTCGTCATCGAGGCGGTGGGCCGCCCGGAGACCTACAAGCAGGCATTCTATGCCCGCGACCTCGCCGGCACCGTCGTCCTCGTCGGGGTGCCCACTCCGGACATGACCCTCGAGATGCCGCTGATCGACTTCTTCTCGCACGGCGGTTCGCTCAAGAGCTCGTGGTACGGCGACTGCTTGCCCGAGCGTGATTTCCCCACCTACGTCGACCTCTACCAGCAGGGCCGGTTGCCGCTCGAGAAGTTCGTCACCGAGCGCATCGGGATCGACGACGTGGAGAAGGCCTTCGAGACCATGCACCGCGGTGAGGTGCTCCGTTCGGTGGTGGTCCTGTGAGCACATCACCGATCCGCGTCGACCGGGTCGTCACCTCGGGCACCTTCGCGCTCGACGGCGGCGAGTGGGAGGTCGACAACAACATCTGGCTCGTCGGCGACGACTCGGAGGTGGTGGTGATCGACGCCGCGCACACCGCGCAACCGATCATCGACGCCGTGGCGGGGAGGAAGGTCGTGGCGATCGTGTGTACCCACGCGCACAACGACCACATCACCGTCGCACCGGAACTGTCCGAGAAGCTCGACGCCCCGATTCTGCTCAACCCCGCCGACGACATGTTGTGGGAGATGACGCACCCGGGGGTCGCGCACGGTTCGCTCGAGGACGGAGAGCGGATCCGGGTGGCCGGCACCGACATCCAGGCCATCGCGACGCCCGGCCATTCGCCCGGTTCGACCTGCCTGTATCTGCCCGAGGCGGGTGAGCTGTTCACCGGCGACACCTTGTTCTCCGGTGGTCCGGGCGCCACGGGCCGTTCGTTCTCGGACTTCCCGACGATCATCGGGTCGATCCGCGACAAGCTGTTCGCTCTGCCCGCCGAGACCGCGGTACACACCGGTCACGGCGACGGCACCACGATCGGCACCGAGTCGCCGCATCTCGAGGAGTGGATCAAGCGCGGCAGCTGAGGCCGCTCGTGTGCGGTTCCGGTAGCAGGTGGTACCGGAACCGCACACGGGAACACCGCCGGCGCTTCGCCGCGGGTCAGCGCCACAGCGCTCGACGTCCCCGCCTCGCCGACCGCCGGGAGCGTGTCCGGTCCACACCGGCGACTGAGATCAGGAGGACCGACGGGGTCCGTCGGTGCCGCTAGTCTCACCATCATGGCGAAGAAGCAGATTCCGGTGATCGTGGTGGCCGGATTTCTCGGGGCGGGGAAGACGACGCTGCTCAATCACCTCCTGCGCAACACCCGCGGTGCGCGGATCGGGGTGATCGTGAACGATTTCGGCTCGGTCAACATCGACTCGATGATGGTTGCCGGGCAGGTCGACTCGATGGTCTCGCTCAGTAACGGATGTCTTTGTTGCGCAGTCGATGTCACTGACATGGATGCGATGCTCGACAAGCTCGCCCACCGTTCGTCCGATCTGGACGTGATCGTCGTCGAGGCGAGTGGACTCGCCGAGCCCCGCAACATGATCCGGCTGGTCGCTGGATCGGAGAACGAATATGTCACCTATGGCGGGCTCGTGCTCGTCGTCGACGCGGTGGAGTTCGACGCGACTACCGCGCAGCATCCCGAACTGGAACAGCATGTGGCTCTCGCCGATCTCGTGCTCCTCAACAAGACGGATCGGATCGACGGCGACGTCCACGACGAGCTGCTGACGCGCTTGTGCCGCTTGAACTCCCGGGCGGCAGTGGTCTCCACCGATCACGGTCGTATCGACCCGGCACTGCTGTTCGACATCCCGGAGCGCCCGGAGCCGCAGCCCGGCGAGCAACTGACGCTCGACCGGCTGCTCTACGAACAGGACGAGGACGAGCACCCCCACCTGCACGAGGGGTACGACGCGATCGCCTTCGAGTCCGCCGACGCACTGCACCCCCGCATGCTGGTCGATTTTCTCGAGAACCAGCCCGCAGGGGTGTTCCGTATCAAGGGATACGTGCGTGTCGTCGCCGGGCTGCACACCGGCACCTATCTGTTGCACACCGTGGGTGACCACATCCGGTTCGAACCGGTCGGACGTGGCGCGGACGTGCCCGACGGCACTCGGCTCGTGGTCATCGGTGCCGATCTCGACACCGATGACGTGCAGGAGCGCCTACGCCGGTGTGTGCCGGCCGAACCGGTGTCCGCGGACGCGATGTACGCGATCCACCGGTTCACGCCACGCTAGCTCGGTAGCGGCGACTCGCCGGATCAGCGCGCGGTGGGGGTACGACGCTGCGGTCGCCGGCGACCGCCGGTCGGCGCGGCCGCGCCCTGACCGGCCGAACGCTGACCACCTGCAGAGCGCTGTCCACCGGAGGAGCGCTGGCCACCCGAAGCGCGCTGTCCCGAACCGGTGCGCTGAGTGGAACCCTGACGAGGAGCCGCCGAGCGGCGACCGCTGCTGCTGTTGCGCTGCGGGCGCGACGATGTGGTGGTCTGCTTCGGAGCCGGCGGCACGTGCGGTGCGATCTCACCGACGAGGTCGAGCACGTGCTCGGAGTTCGCTGTCACCTTGATCGGGGTGACGGTGATCGCGGCCTTGCGCATGATGACCGCGAGGTCCTTGCGCTGGTCGGGCAGAACGACGGTGACGACGTCGCCGGTGCTGCCGGCACGTGCGGTGCGGCCGGAACGGTGCAGATAGGCCTTGTGTTCGGCGGGCGGATCCACATGCACGACGAGTTCGACGTCGTCGACGTGCACACCGCGCGCAGCGACGTCCGTCGCGACGAGTACACGGGCCTCACCCGAGGAGAATGCGGCGAGATTGCGATCGCGTGCGTTCTGGGAGAGATTGCCGTGCAGGTCCACTGCCGGGATGCCGGAATCGGTGAGCTGCTTGGCGAGCTTGCGAGCCTGATGCTTGGTGCGCATGAACAGGATTCGGCGTCCGGTTCCCGAAGCGAGCGTGCGGACGAGGTTCTTCTTGGCCTCGACGTCGGCGACGTCGAAGACGTGATGGGTCATTGCGGCAACGGGGGAATGGGCCTCGTCGACCGAATGCAGGACCGGGTCCTTCAGGAAGCGCTTGACGAGCTTGTCGACCCCGTTGTCCAGGGTCGCCGAGAACAGCAGTCGCTGACCGTCTTTCGGCGTAGCCGTCAGAATTCGGGTGACGCCCGGCAGGAATCCGAGGTCGGCCATGTGGTCTGCCTCGTCGAGCACGGTCACCTCGACCTCGTCGAGCGAGACGAACTTCTGGCGCATCAGGTCCTCGAGGCGGCCGGGGCATGCGATGACGATGTCGACACCGCGACGCAGCGCCTCGACCTGACGCTTCTGCGACACGCCGCCGAAGATCGTGGTGACCTTCAATCCCGATGTGTGGGCGAGCGGTTCGACGACCGCTGCGATCTGGGTGGCCAGTTCGCGGGTCGGGGCGAGGATCAGGCCACGCGGGCGGCCGGCTGCCCGGGTGCTGCTGCCGCCGAGCCGGGCGGCGACCGGAATCGAGAAGGCCAGGGTCTTACCGCTTCCGGTGCGCCCGCGGCCGAGCACGTCGCGGCCCGCGAGAGTGTCGGGGAGGGTGTCCACCTGGATCGGGAACGGGTTGGTGATCCCGGCGTCGTTCAGAGTGGCGACGAGCGGGCGGGGCACCCCGAGATCGGAGAAAGTTGGGGTCATGAAACAGCGCTGCCTTTCGATGCGGCGTGTGTGCACTCGACGGACGGGGTCCGTGGTGCTGTGCGATCGCCGCAAGGAAAGCCGGTGCATCTGTGCGTGCGGGCCGGGCACGATCCCGGGCCGCCGGTATCCCACGACGGTGGGTGTCGTCGTGACACCCGAACCATGTCACCCTACCGCACCCGACGGCGGCGTCCGCCGCTGCGGCTACAGGCCCACCCACTCCGAGACACCCGCAGTGAAGTGCTGACGCTTCCAGATGGGTACTTCGGATTTGATGCGTTCGACCAGTTCGGCGCACGTAGCGAAGGCCTCCGCGCGATGCGGGGCCGCAACCGCAGCGACCAGCGCCAGATCGCCGATGGTGAGATCGCCCACTCGGTGCACGGCCGCGACCGGTAGCCCCGATCTCGCCGCGACGTCCTCGCAGCACCGGCGCAGGAACGCCTCGGCATCGGGATGTGCCTGATACTGCAGCGCGGTCACCGACTCGCCGCCGTCGTGATTGCGGACCAAACCGGTGAAGACCACCACCGCGCCGTGCTCGGCGCCGGCCACCGCGGCGTCGACCGCGGCGGGATCCAGCGGCTCCGACGAGATCCGGGCCAGCAGTTCACTCATGGGCGCCGCCTCCTGCGACTTGGGCCAACAGATGGTCGAGGATCGGGTCGAGGGCGGCGAGGCCGTCCTTCACCCCACCGGGCGATCCGGGGAGGTTCACGACGACCGTGCGTCCGACGAGTCCGGCGACCCCGCGGGAGAGCACGGCGTGCGGTGTGGCACCGAGTCCGCGCTGCCGGATTGCGTCCGCGATGCCGGGCAGTTCTCGATCGAGAAGTGCGAGAGTGGCTTCCGGGGTGGCGTCGGTGGGCGACGCTCCGGTACCGCCGGTCGTGACGACGAGGGCGGGACCCGGACGCACCGCGTCGGCGAGACCGGCAGCGATGTCCGCGTCCGCGTGCACGAGCGGACCGCGAACCGTGAATCCCTTGTCCTCGAGCCACGATCGGATGAGCGGGCCCGTGCGGTCGGCGCGGGTGCCCGCTGCTACACCGGTCGACGCGACGACCACCGTGGCCGTATGCCCTGTCTCATCCGCCACCGGCGCCGGTGATGTCGTCTCCTCGTCCGGGGATGGCGTGTGGTCGCGCGTCCAGTGGCCGCGCTTGCCTCCCTCCTTCGAGAGCAGGCGGACACCGTCGAGGACCGCCGCGGGATCGACGGCCTTGACCATGTCGTGCAAAGTCAGACCGGCGACGGCGACCGCAGTGAGTGCCTCCATCTCGACTCCGGTCGGGCCCTTGGTCTTCGCCGTGGCCTCGATCGTGATGGAGGTGTCCGTGAATCCGAACATCACCTTCACCGACGACAACGCGAGCTGATGACACAGAGGGATCAATTCCCAGGTGCGTTTCGCCGCGGCGATACCGGCGATGCGCGCCGTCGCCAGCACGTCGGCCTTGGGCATGTCGTCGGCCCGGACGAGCGCGACCACCTCGGCGGTGGTGACGAGCTCGCCCGCCGCCACAGCGACCCGTGTGGTGTCGGCCTTCGACGAGACGTCCACCATTCGGGCACGTCCCTGGTCGTCCAGGTGGCTGAGATCGGTCACAGAATCCGTACTTTCACGAGGTCTCCGGCTTCGAGGGAGGTGGTGTCGGCAGGAATGTCGAGGAGGACGTCGGCTGCGGCGAGTCCGGCGACGAGGTGCGATCCGTGCCCGCGGAAGGGAGTCACGCCGTTGTCGTCGAGCCGTCCCCGCAGAAACTGCCGTCGCCCGGGGATCGATGTGAGTCCGGTGGTGAGCGGCAGTTCTTCGCACACGACGGGCCGGTATCCGGCCGCGGCCCGCAACGCCGGTCGCGCGAACACCTCGAACGAGACGAGGGCGCTGACGGGATTTCCGGGGAAGGTGAGGATCGGGACACCCTCGAGCACCGCCGTGCCCTGAGGGCCGCCCGGCTGCATCGCCACCGAGACGAACTCACCGCCCCGAGGACCGAGAGTGTCCTTCACGACCTCGAAATCGCCTTTCGACACTCCGCCCGAGGTGAGGACCAGGTCGGCGACGCGCAGAGCGTGGTCGAGCATCTTCACGAACTCGTCCGGATCGTCGTGGCAATGGTCGATGGCGACGACATCCGCACCGTTGGCCGACGCGCTCGCAGCCAGCGCAGGGCCGTTGGAATTGAAGATCTGGCCGGGGCCCAGTTCGCTCCCGGCCGTGACGAGCTCGCTGCCGGTGGAGATGATCGCCACCCGCGGCCGCGGACGCACGGGAACCCAGGTGAGACCGACGGCGGCGAGGACGGCGATGTGGCGTGCGGCGAGCACCGTGCCGGCGGGAAGCAGCAGATCGCCCTTGCGGACGTCGCTTCCGGCCTCACGCACATAGGTCCCGGGCGTCACGCTGCGCTCGACGGTCACGGTGGCCGCGTCGGCGGCACGGGTGTCCTCGACGGGGACGACGGCGTCGGCGCCCTCGGGGACCGGGGCGCCGGTCATGATCTTCAGCGCCCGGCCCGGTGCGAGTGCGGCAACTGTGTCGCCGGCGGCGAGGACACCCTGCACGGGCAGGTCCGCGGGAATCGACGAGAGATCGCGTGCGCGTACCGCGTAGCCGTCCATCTGGGAGTTACGGAAGGGTGGCAGGTCGATCGGTGAGTCGACATCCTCCGAGAGTGTGCGGTCGAGTGCATGGGCGAGCGGCACCCGCGAGGCGCTCCTCGCCCGGAGCGGTTCCAGCAGCGCCGCCACGTGCTGTTCGTGTTCCTCCACGGACCGCCTGGCGCTCGTCATGCCGTCATCCTAGGCCCAGGATGCCCACACTCCGGAGACGACGATGCGCCGATTGTGTGCCGTGTGTCCGGATGCCGTGTGACCATGCCCGGTGATGGGCATACTGTGCTGTATGAAAGCGATGGCCGGATGACGACAGTTGATGTGGGCATGCCCTCCGTGCGTGATCGCACGGACGACGTGTCCGACCGGCCCGAGGTGCCCGAGCTCGTCGACCGTTTCGGTCGCATCGCCCGCGATCTGCGTGTGTCCCTCACCGAGAAGTGTTCGTTGCGCTGCACCTATTGCATGCCGGCCGAAGGACTCCCCGAGATCCCTCGCGAGAAGCTGCTCACCACCTCGGAGATCGTGCGTCTGGTGGGGATCGCGACCGAGCATCTCGGCGTCCACGAGGTGCGCTTCACCGGCGGAGAACCCCTCATGCGCCGCGACCTCGAGGACATCATCGCCGGATGCGCCCGGCAGACGCCGGGTCTGCCGATGGCGCTGACGACCAACGCGGTGGGGCTCGCACATCGCGCTGGGAAGCTCGCCGACGCGGGGCTCACCCGCGTGAACATCTCGCTCGACACACTCGACCGCGACCATTTCGCCCGGCTGACCCGCCGCGACCGGCTCGACTCGGTCCTCGCGGGTATCCGCGCAGCGTCGTCCGCCGGGTTCACCCGGATCAAGGTCAACGCCGTGCTCATGCCGGAGACCCTCGCGGGCGCGCCGGACCTGCTCGCATGGTGCCTCGACGAGGGGGCGGAACTGCGATTCATCGAGCAGATGCCGCTCGACGCCGACCACACCTGGGCGCGTTCGCAGATGGTGCCGGCCGAGGCTCTGCTCGAGGTACTCGGACGGCGCTTCTCGCTCACGGAGACCGAACGCGAGGATCCGTCGGCGCCGGCCGAACGCTGGCTCGTCGACGGTGGGCCGGCGAGCGTCGGGATCATCGCCTCCGTGACGCGTTCGTTCTGCGCCGACTGCGACCGAACCCGCCTGACGGCAGAGGGCACGGTGCGATCCTGCCTGTTCAGCGACCGGGAGACGGACCTGCGCGCCGCGTTGCGCGGCGGCGCGAGCGACGACGAACTCGCTGCACTGTGGCGCGGGGCGATGTGGAACAAATGGGCCGGACACGGTATGGACGCGGCGGATTTCGCGCCGCCGCAGCGCAGCATGGGAGCTATCGGTGGCTGAAGTGACGACCGGGATCGAGGTGCGGTACTTCGCGGCCGCAGCCGATGCGGCCGGACGGGAGAAGGACACGATCGAACTGCCGGAGGGTGCCGAGCTCGGCGCGCTGCGTGCCGTTCTCGTCGACCGCTACGGGCCCGACATGGAGCGCGTCCTGTCGGTTGCCGCATATCTGCTCGAGCCGGGCGAGGGCGGGACCGGCGAACTCACCCGGGACCTCGGCCGCCGGGCCGGATCCCGGGTGGACGTCCTGCCGCCCTTCGCAGGGGGCTAGGTCTCCCGCCACCAGGTGTCGAAGGGCGCCACCGGCATCACACGCTTGTGCCGCGTCTCGAGGAACTTCGCTTCGAGGCGTTCGCTCAGGTCGTCGGTGACCTCTTTGCCTTCGAGATAGTCGTCGATCTCGCTGTAGGTCATGCCGAGTGCTTCCTCGTCCGGCAGGGCGGGACGGTCGTCCTCGAGGTCCGCGGTGGGGATCTTCTTCCACGTACTCTCCGGTGCGCCGAGTTCACGCAGCAGCTCGGCGCCCTGCCGCTTCGTCAGCCCGGCCAGAGGAGTGATGTCCACACCACCGTCGCCGTACTTGGTGTAGAAGCCGGTCACTGCTTCGGCAGCGTGATCGGTACCGACCACGAGGTAGCCGAGTTCGCCGGCGATCGCGTACTGGACCATCATGCGCTCGCGTGCCTTGATGTTGCCGCGCACGAAATCGCGCAGGCGGGTCTCGGCCCCGTACAGCGCGCGGGCGACCTCCACGGCCGTCGCGTGGGCGCCGGGTTGCACATCGACTCCGAGAGTCCGGTCGGCACAGATGAACTCCAAGGAGACGAGGGCATCGTGCTCATCGGCCTGCTTGCCGTAGGGCAGCCGGACCGCGACGAACTCGGCGGGGTGGCCTTCGGCACGCAATTTCTCCGCTGCGAGCTGGGACAGCTTTCCCGCGAGCGTGCTGTCCTGGCCGCCGCTGATCCCGAGCACGAACCCCTTCGCCGGAGTGCTACGCAGGTAGTCGGCGAGAAACTGCACCCGTGAGTCGATCTCGGCGCGAGCGTCGATGGTGGGCTTCACCCCGAGTTCTTCGATGATCCGATCGCGAAGGTTCGTCATCTGGAAAACCCTAGCGCGCTCGTGTTACTGCCGCGATACAACGGTGAAGTGGGTGCACAGGCACACTCGAAATGTGAGCGACGCAGATGCCTTCCGCAAACATGATTCCCACGCGCACCCCGACTTCTTCCGCGCCGAGGCGGCGGGACTGTCCTGGCTCGCGGCCGCCGGCATGCCGGTCGCAGGGGTGCGGGATGTGGGTGCGCATCACATCGAACTCGACAGGATCGTCGAGGCGGACCCCTCGGCCGATGCCGCACGCCGGTTCGGTGCCGTGCTCGCCGCGATGCACGATGCGGGCGCGGGCGGCTTCGGTGCGGCCCCCGACGGGTACGACGGGCAACTGTTCATCGGTCGCCGTCCCATGAGCCGCACCGTGCACGCACGATGGGGACAGTTCTACGTCGCCGAACGGGTGCTTCCGTTCCTGCGGATCGCTGTCGACGCCGGGAGCGTCACCGACCTCCAGCGCCGCGACATCGAGACCGCCTGCGAGCTCGTCGAGGACGGCGCCTTCGACGATCAGGACCCGCCCGCACGCCTGCACGGCGATCTGTGGAACGGCAACGTGCTGTGGTCGCCGAGTGGTGTGGTCCTGATCGACCCGGCCGCGCACGGAGGCCATCGCGAAACGGATCTGGCGATGCTCGCGCTCTTCGGCTGCCCACATCTCGACCGTGTCGTGGAGGGATACGAGTCGGCGCATCCGCTACGTGCCGGATGGAGACAGCGAGTGCCCGTGCACCAGTTGCATCCCTTGGCGGTCCACGCGGCGGGATACGGTGCCGGATACGGGCGGGCGCTGCACCAGGCGGCACTCGAGACCCTCGAACTCGGAGGCATTACGTGAACGGGATCCTCGTCGTATCCGCTACCCGCGCCGAGGCGGCGCATGTCCCGGACCGCTACGAGACGGTGATCACCGGGATCGGGAAGGTGGATGCGGCCATTGCCGTGACGGCGGCCCTCGCGGCGTATCCGGCCGACGCGCGACCGCTCGTCGTGAACATCGGAACCGCCGGCGCACTGCGCACCCACCACGCGGGCCTGTTCCTCCCGTCCACCGTCCTCAATCACGACATCAGCAGTGAGATCCTGAAGAGCCTCGGTCACCCGGTCGATGACGTCGTCGAGATCTCCGACGGAGACGGCAGCGTCCTGGCTACGGGTGATTCGTTCGTGTCCGACGAGCAGGTCCGCGACGCGCTCGCCGCCCGTGCCGATCTCGTCGACATGGAAGGATTCGCCGTCGCCTGTGCGGCTCGCCGTATGGGTGCGCGCTGCCGGCTCGTCAAGCACGTGAGCGATCAGGCCGACGATTCGGCGCTGGACTGGCCGAAGCAGGTCGACCGGAGTGCGCAGGAACTCGCACGGTGGCTCGCCGAGCGGTACTGACGGCTCGTCGTTCACCGCCCGTTCGTGCGTTCGGTGAGCGTGACGGTCACCGAACCGGTGGTCAGCGTGAGTACCTCCCCGTCCGATGTCCAGCGTGGCCGGCCTGCGAACAGTGTCTGCACCCAGTCGTCGGCTCCGTTCCGCGGGGGAGGGCACACCATTCTGGTGGACGCCAGATTTCCGGCGCGGATCGTCCCGCCGGAGAAGTCGGCGGTACCGGTGAACCGGTTGCAGCCGGCGGTCGCGGCGAGACGCTCGACGGCAGGGAAGGACAACTCGAGCGGTCCGCCTCCCGGTATCGGCCGGCCCTCGATCTCGGTGGAGACGTAACGCCGGCCCACCGGGTCGGACGACGAGGATCCGGATTCTCCACCCCCGCACCCGGACAGCACCGAACCCAGTGCGAGTACGGCGACCACACGGGAAGCTCCGGGCATGCGTCTCACGGTACCGAGCGTGTTCAGCGTGCCGTGAAGTCCAATCCGTCGACACCGTTCGGTGCGGTGAGGCTCATGGACGACCCGTCCACGCGGTAGGTCGTCTCGCCGGTCAGAACCTCGAGGATGTGCGTCTCGATTCCTGTGGCCTCCGGATCGCTGCACGCCGCCCTGGTCATCGTGAGCGGTTCGAAGAGAATCACATCGTCACCCACCTCTGCGGAACCACTGAAGTCGTTGCAGCCCGTGCGGCCGGCGACCGTTCCGTCCTCGGAGATCCGGAGCGTGGGCGCAGCGTTCTTGAGGGCGACCGACGAGACCACCGCGTCTTCGGTGCGCAGTGCGGTCACCCCCCATTCGGTGCCGGTGATCGGCAGATCGGGGTCGGCGACCTTCTCGTCCTCGAAGGTGACGGTCGAATCGTCGGTGGTCAGTGTGAACTCGTCCCCGTCGAGCGACCAGCGCGGCCCGGCGCCGAGCAACGAGCCGAGCCACTCGTCCGCGCCCTCCCGATCCGGTGAACAGGCCATCATCGTGCTCGCGAGATCCTGCGTTCTCACGGTGCCGTCGGCGAGATCCACCGCTCCGGTGAATCGGTTGCATCCGGCGGTTGCGGTGATCCGACCGTTCTCGGGGAAGCCGACGATCATCGGCCCGTCGCCCGGGATCGGAGTTCCGGTCACGCCCGTCGAGACGAACGTGCGGCCGATGAGGTCGTCGGGGGAGGCGGGATCGGATGACTCGGTACCGGCGCTGCACGCCGCCGCGGCGACGGCCGGCAACAGAAGTGCCGACATCCGGAGAATTCGCATCATGCGGTCACGTTACGACGCGGGTGTCCCGCGCGGATGCGCTTGTGCCGGTCACGACTCGGTGGGCCAGTTCGGCCCAGTTGTCCGCGAGTTGCCGGAGGGGATAGCCGAGTTCGCGCCACTGGTGGAGTACGAGTGTGGCCTCGAGCGAGGCAACCAGTGAGGTCGCGAGGAGGCGGGTGTCGCCGCCGACCCCGGCGGCGCGCAGCAGGGCGTCGACGTGGGTGAGCGAGACGAGATGGGAAGGGGCAAAATAGTGCGACTCCGCGGCGGATTCGGCCGCGCGGAGGAGTTCGCCCTGGACCTCGACGAGTTCGATGCGCGCACGGCCGAACGCCACGAGCCGGTCGAGGGGCTCGGCGTCCGGGCCCAGGGGCGGCGGACCGAACAGGAAACCCTGCTGGAACTCGCGCTCGCTGTGGTCGAGCAGGGCACGAACGAGCCCGGCACGCGAGCCGAACCTGCGGAAGACCGTGCCCTTGCCGACACCCGCGCGCGCCGCCACGTCATCCATCGTCACTGCATCGACACCGCGCTCGGCGACGAGGAGAGCAGCCGCCTCGAGCAACCGGGTGCGGTTCCGTGCCGCATCGCCCCGTTCGGAGGACCGATCGTCCGCGAGAGGCAGGGGGCGAGTGTTCACAAGATCACACTCTAGCGGGGGCGGGAATAGAAACGGACTGCGGTCCGTTTATCATTTCACAGTCAATCACTTCGATCCGAGGATGTTTCCCATGACCCGAGTTCTCGCCCTTGTCGGTAGCCTGCGCGAGGGATCCGTCTCCCGTCTGCTGGCCGAGACCGCCGCTGCCGTCGCTGCCGAGAACGTCGAGGTGACCCTCTACGGGGGCCTCGCCGACGTTCCCTTCTACAACGAGGACCTCGACGGCGAAGCCGTGCCTGCAGCTGCCGCGGCCCTGCGCGACGCAGCAGCCGAGGCCGACGCCGTGCTGCTGGTCACGCCCGAGTACAACGGCACCACCTCTGCGGTGCTCAAGAACGCCGTCGACTGGCTGTCGCGGCCTTACGGTGCCGGCGCGCTGAACGGCAAGCCCGTCGCCGTCGTCAGCCAGTCGCCCAGCCAGAACGCCGCGAAGTGGGCGCTCGAAGACACGGTCAAGTCCGTCGGTATCGCGGGTGGCCGGGTCGTCGAGGGCGGGTCGCTGTCCGTGGGTGAAACCTTCGGCAAGTTCGGCGGAGAGCACCCCAAGGAGCACGCCGAGACGGCCCAGCAGATCACCGCACTCGTCGCTGCGCTCACCGAGGCCACGAAGGAGCTCGCGAACGCCTGATCGACGTCCGCCGAGAGGCGGCACTTACCGATCCGCACCGCGGTGCCGGAGACTCCCGAGGTCTCCGGCACCGCGGTGTCTTTCCGGGAACCGTCGACCGGTGCGAGCGCCGGGAGGTTCGATCCCGTTCATTGGGGGAATGCCCCGAACACATCCCATCGTTCGGAGGTTTGCCCATGACAAGCGGGGATACGAAGACCGACACCGGCCACGAACCCGATCTCGCCATAACTTTCCACGTCGACGGGGTCGAGCGCCGCGTTCCCGTCGACGTCCGCACTACCGTGCTCGACGCCCTGCGCGACCGCCTCGGGGTCACCTCCCCGAAGAAGGGGTGCGATCTCGGTCAATGTGGAGCGTGCACCGTGCTGCTCGACGGGCGCCGCATCCTCTCGTGTCTCGCGCTCGCCGTCTCACACGACGGCGCAGAGATTGTCACGGCCGCGGGGCTCGCCGACGGGCGACTGCATCCGCTCCAAGCGCAGTTCATCGAGGACGACGCATTCCAGTGCGGCTACTGCACGCCGGGTCAGATCTGTTCGGCCGTGGGCATGCTCGACGAGTTCGCCGACGGTGCACCCAGCCACGTCACGACAGATCTCGAAAGCGCGCCGGAACTCGACGACGAGGAGATCCGCGAGCGCATGAGCGGCAACCTGTGCCGATGCGCCGCCTACCCCAACATCGTCGCCGCGATCCGTAGCTATGCGTCCGGTGACAGCCGACCCGGCGAGGAGGGGGCTCGATGAGGTCCCTCCGATACGAGCGGCCGGCCGATCCCGCCGCAGCGGTCGCCGTGGTGCACGACACTCCGGGCGCGGTCTTCCTCGCGGGCGGTACGAATCTGGTCGACCATCTCAAACTCGGGGTGGCGACCCCCGATCTACTCGTCGACGTCTCGCATCTCCCGCTCGACACGGTCGAGGAGACGGCCGACGGCGGAATCCGCGTGGGTACCAACGTCCGCAACAGCGACCTCGCTGCTCATCCCCATGTGCGGAGCAACTACCCGATGCTGTCGCGTGCACTGCTCGCGGGGGCCTCGCCTCAGCTCCGGAACCTCGCTACCACCGGTGGCAACCTGCTCCAGCGCACTCGCTGCTCCTACTTCCGGGACGTGACCACCGCCTGTAACAAACGGGAACCCGGCACGGGCTGCTCCGCTCTGGGCGGCTACACCCGATACCACGCAGTACTGGGCGCTTCGGAACACTGTGTGGCCACCCACCCCTCCGACATGGCCGTCGCTCTGCTCGCGCTCGACGCCGAAGTTCTCGTTCTCGGTCCGGACGGCGAGCGCGCGGTCGCAGTCGAGGACTTCTACCGTCCGCCCGGCGACACTCCCGAACGAGACACCGTGCTCGAACGGGACGAACTCGTCGTCGGCGTCCGGATTCCCCCGCCGCACACCCCGCTGTCCACCTACCGAAAGGTGCGCGACCGTGCGTCCTATGCGTTCGCGCTGGTCTCGGTGGCCGCCGAGATGACGGTCGCGGACGGGACGATCACCGGCTGCCGCCTCGCGTTCGGTGGTGTCGCGCACGGGCCGTGGCGTGCGCACCGTGCCGAAGCCGCACTGCTCGGGCAACCGCCCACCGAGAGTGTCTTCGCGTCCGCGGCCGATGCCGAACTGGCCGAGGCCACTCCTCTGGACGGCAACGCCTACAAGATCCCGCTGCTACGGCGCACCGTGGTGGCGACCCTGCGTGAACTCGACGAACGACGGGGACGAGGTGAATCCGCATGAGCCCCGAGGCGATCCGAGCGAGCGGACACTCCACCGCGCGAATCGACGGACCTGCGAAGGTCGCCGGGACGGCTCCGTATGCGTACGAGCACCCGGTCGACGACCCCGCCTATCTCGTGCCGCTCGTATCCGCTGTCGGCCGAGGACGAGTCGACCGGATCGACACCGCTGCCGCCGAAGCGATACCCGGGGTACTGAAGGTGCTCACCCCGTGGAACGCGCCGAGACTGACCGAGAAGGCCGAGGGCGAGTACTCCGTGCTGCAGACACCCGAGGTGCTGTACCGGGGGCAGATCATCGGCGCCGTCGTCGCGGAGAGCTTCGAGATCGCCCGCGAAGCATGCTCTCTGTTGCAGGCCGAATACAGCGAGGAACCGCACGACGTGGTTTTCCGCTCCGACCATCCCGATGCCTACACCCCCGAGACGGTCAACGGCGGCTACGAACCCGATACCGCACGCGGCGATGTCGACGCGGCGTTCGCCCGTGCCGAGACCGTGATCGACCAGTGGTATTCCACGCCCGAGGAGCACAACAACCCGCTCGAACCGCACACGGTCGTGGCGGTGTGGAACAACGATCCTGCTGCCTCGGACCAGGATTCCGCCGAGTACACGTTGACGCTGTACACCTCCACGCAGCATCCGCACGGAGTTGTGGGCGCCCTCGCCCCGGTGTTCGGTCTCGAACCGGATCGTATGCGGGTGATCTGTCCGTACATCGGCGGGGGATTCGGCTCGAAGGGCGGGCCGCACGCACACGATGTGCTCGGCGGCCTTGCGGCACAGTCCCTTCCGGGAAGGCCGGTGAAGTTCGCGGTCTCCCGTCAGGACATGTTCGGTTACGTCGGATATCGTTCCCCGACGGCGTCGCGGCTGCGACTCGCGGCCGACCGGGACGGCAATCTCACGGGCCTCGTGCACGAGGCGTTCACACAGTCGTCCCGAGTGACCGAGTTCGTCGAGCAGGCGGCGGTACCCACCCGCAATCTCTACGAGGTTGCCAACGTTCGTACCTCTCATCGGGCCGTCACGCTCGACGTTCCGGCGCCCTTCTGGATGCGTGCCCCCGGCGAAGCCCCCGGAATGTTCGCCGGTGAGGTCGCGATGGACGAGCTCGCCGTCGAGCTCGGTGTCGACCCGATCGAACTGCGGATTCGCAACGAACCCGACGTCGATCCGGAGTCGGGTCTGCCGTGGTCGTCGCGTCGACTCGTCGAATGCCTCCGGGAAGGGGCACGACGGTTCGGGTGGGATCCCTCCGATCGTCGACCCGCCGTCCGGCGGCAGGGCAACACGCTGATCGGTACGGGTGTCGCTGTCGCAACCTATCCCCACCTGATCAACCCCGGTTCGGAGGCGCTCATCCGCTACCTGGGGAACGGCCGGTTCTCGGTGCGTATCGGAGCAACCGATCTCGGTACCGGCGCCTGGACGGCCTTGACGCTCATCGCGGCCGACGCCCTGGGGTGCCGCCCCGAGGACGTCGACCTCGAGATAGGGGACAGTGCGCTGCCCAACGGCACGGTGGCCGGCGGTTCGTCGGGAACATCGTCCTGGGGCACGGCGATCGTCACTGCCGCAGAGG
Source organism: Rhodococcus sp. NPDC047139 (assembly GCF_040643435.1). NCBI lineage: Bacteria > Bacillati > Actinomycetota > Actinomycetes > Mycobacteriales > Nocardiaceae > Rhodococcus > Rhodococcus sp. NPDC047139. The sequence goes on along the minus strand of NZ_JBEYUH010000012.1, from coordinate 50,314 downwards.
AATTCGGCAAGCGATTCGGTGACGATCCCTCACCGGGTGCCGAACTCTCGGCGACCGCGGCCGAGAACAGCGAACTCGAGCATTACAGCGCCCAGTCGTTCGGCGCGCACTTCGCCGAGGTGCACGTGGACGCGGACACCGGCGAGATCCGGGTGCCTCGAATGTTCGGGCTGTTCTCCGTCGGACGAGTGATCAATCCACGGACGGCGCGCTCCCAGTTCATCGGAGGAATGTCGTTCGGTATCTCGATGGCGCTGTTCGAGGAGAGCATCCGTGATCCGCGCTTCGGGCATGTCGTCAACCACGATCTGTCCGAATATCACGTGCCGACGCATGCGGACATCAGGGAGGTCGAAGCCGACTGGCTCGACGAAGAGGACCTGCACGCGACGCCGATGGGCTCGCGGGGAATCGGCGAGATCGGGATCGTCGGCAGTGCCGCGGCGGTGGTGAACGCCATCTGGCACGCGACGGGAGTGCGGGTGCGCAACCTTCCCGTCCGCCTCGACGACCTTCTGCCCGGCTTGCCCTGACGCTCCGGATCAGCAGGCGCGGCAGGGGTGATGTTTCGCCCCTGCCGCGCCCGACATGTGCCGTCCGGAAGTTCGGCCGAGGGAAGTTGTCGGTGGCGCCCGTCATACTGTGCTCGAGGTCTCCGTCCGGCGTCGTTCGCGACGCCTCGGGACACGCGCGAAACGGTGCGGAAGGAGGGTCGCGACCTGGGAATATCACCTTTGTAAGTCACAACATCCTGGGTTCTATGTATCCGGTGGCCACAAGGTGTAGTGTCTAGACCGCTGGAAGGCCACAAGCGCCGACGATCTCTCGGGGAAGCGGGATCGGACGGATTCGTGGGTTTCCGGGTAACGCACAGCAGTCAGTCGTCAGGCCGCCCACGGCCGTCGGAAAAGGGGCATTCATGAACATCACCGTCTACACCAAGCCTGCCTGCGTCCAGTGCACCGCCACCTATCGCGCCCTCGACAAGGCCGGCATCGAGTACGACGTCGTCGATATCAGTGAGAACCCCGAGGCCCGCGACTACGTCATGGCGCTCGGCTACCTCCAGGCGCCCGTCGTCGTGGCCGGCGAGGATCACTGGTCCGGTTTCCGCCCCGACCGCATCAAGGCCCTCACGGTCGCTGCCTGATCACGGGCCGCGTCCGAGGCGGCCCGATCGTCGTCGTCTCCGGGCGGAGCGCTCCGTCCCGTCCGGCCCGGTCTTCGCAAACGAATGAAGAGTGGTGACTACCGATGGCTTCGCTGGGGTCGATCCAGGGAACGTCGCTGGTGTACTTCTCGAGTACATCCGAGAACACCCACCGGTTCGTGCAGAAACTCGGGATTCCGGCCCTCCGGATCCCACTGCACGATCGCGATGGTGTCTTCGAGGTCGACGAACCGTACGTCTTGATCGTGCCGACCTACGGCGGCGGGACCACCGCCACCGGGCGCGACACCCGCTACGTACCGAAACAGGTCATCCGATTCCTGAACAACGAACGCAACCGGAGCCTGATCCGTGGTGTCATAGCGGCGGGCAACACCAACTTCGGCGACTCGTACTGTTTCGCGGGCGACATCGTCTCGCGTAAGTGCAAGGTGCCGTATCTGTACCGGTTCGAGCTGATGGGCACGACCGACGACGTCGAGCGTGTCCGCGACGGTCTCGCCCGGTTCTGGGATTCGGTTCTCCAGAACGCCTGAGCCACATCCGTATCCGTATCCGACGCGCGTCGCGGACGTGACTGCGCGGCCGTTTCCTAACTCCGACAAGTGGGGACAGCACTGTGACCATTACCGATCCCGCTCCCGCCACGAGCGCGCACCTCGACGACTCGATCAAGGATCTCGACTACCACGCGCTCAACGCGATGTTGAATCTGTACGGCCCCAACGGCGAGATCCAGTTCGACAAGGATGTGGCCGCCGCTCGTCAGTACTTCCTGCAGCACGTCAACCAGAACACCGTCTTCTTCCACAACCTCGACGAGAAGCTCGACTACCTCCTCGAGGAGAACTACTACGAGCCCGAGGTACTCGAGAAGTACTCGCGCCCGTTCGTCAAATCGCTGTTCGATCACGCGTATTCGAAGAAGTTCCGGTTCCCGACCTTCCTCGGTGCCTTCAAGTACTACACCTCGTACACGCTCAAGACCTTCGACGGCAAGCGTTACCTCGAGCGCTTCGAGGACCGGGTGTGCATGGTTGCGCTGACGCTCGCCGACGGTGACGAGATCCTCGCCCGGCACCTCGTCGACGAGATCATCTCCGGCCGCTTCCAGCCGGCGACGCCGACATTCCTCAACTCGGGCAAGAAGCAGCGTGGCGAGCCCGTCTCGTGCTTCCTGCTCCGTATCGAGGACAACATGGAGTCGATCGGCCGTGCCATCAACTCCGCACTGCAGCTGTCGAAGCGTGGCGGCGGTGTCGCTTTGCTGCTCAGCAACATTCGTGAGCACGGCGCGCCGATCAAGAAGATCGAGAACCAGTCTTCCGGTGTCATCCCGATCATGAAGCTGCTCGAGGACTCCTTCTCGTACGCCAACCAGCTCGGTGCCCGTCAGGGTGCGGGTGCGGTCTACCTGCATGCGCATCACCCGGACATCTACCGCTTCCTCGACACCAAGCGCGAGAACGCGGACGAGAAGATCCGCATCAAGACCCTCTCGCTCGGCATCGTCATCCCCGACATCACGTTCGAGCTGGCGAAGAAGAACGAGGACATGTACCTCTTCTCGCCGTACGACGTCGAGCGCGTCTACGGAAAGCCGTTCGCCGACATCGATGTCACCGAGAAGTACTACGAGATGGTCGACGACAAGCGCATCCGCAAGTCGAAGATCAAGGCGCGCGAGTTCTTCCAGACCGTCGCGGAGCTGCAGTTCGAATCCGGCTACCCGTACATCATGTTCGAGGACACGGTGAACCGGGCCAACCCGATCGCCGGCAAGATCACCCACTCGAATCTGTGCTCGGAGATCCTGCAGGTCTCGACGCCCTCTGAGTACAACGACGACCTGTCCTACAGCCATGTCGGCAAGGACATCTCGTGCAATCTCGGGTCGCTCAACATCGCGAAGGCGATGGACTCGCCCGACTTCGCCCAGACCATCGAGGTCGCCATCCGTGGCCTGACGGCGGTCTCCGACCAGACGAGCATCGCGTCCGTCCCGTCGATCGAGCGTGGCAACAACGAATCCCACGCCATCGGCCTCGGCCAGATGAACCTGCACGGCTTCCTCGCCCGCGAGCACATCTTCTACGGGTCCGAAGAAGGCGTCGACTTCACGAACATCTACTTCTACACGGTGCTGTTCCATGCTCTGCGGGCGTCGAACAAGATCGCGATCGAGCGTGGTACGTACTTCAAGGGATTCCCGGAGTCGAAGTACGCCTCGGGTGAGTTCTTCGACAAGTACACCGATCAGGTGTGGGAGCCGGCGACCGAGCGGGTCCGTCAGCTGTTCGCCGAGTCGAACATCGCTATCCCCACGCAGCAGGACTGGCGCGAGCTGAAGGAATCCGTGCAGAAGCACGGCATCTACAACCAGAACCTGCAGGCGGTCCCGCCCACCGGTTCGATCTCCTACATCAACCACTCGACCAGCTCCATCCATCCGGTCGCGTCGAAGATCGAGATTCGCAAGGAGGGCAAGATCGGGCGGGTCTACTACCCGGCGCCCTACATGACGAACGAGAACCTCGAGTACTTCCAGGACGCGTACGAGATCGGCTACGAGAAGATCATCGACACCTACGCTGCCGCGACGCAGCACGTGGATCAGGGCCTGTCGCTGACACTGTTCTTCAAGGACACCGTCACGACCCGCGATGTGAACAAGGCTCAGATCTATGCGTGGCGCAAGGGAATCAAGACGCTGTATTACATCCGCCTGCGGCAGCTGGCGCTCGAGGGCACCGAGGTGGAGAACTGCGTCTCCTGCATGCTGTGATCGGCATTTCATGACAGTCCTTGCATCAGCACACAATTCAGGTAGGTAACCGATGACTGCAGCAGCTCACTCGCCGGCCGACGGCGTGCGCGTCAAGCTCATCGATCGCGTCTCCGCGATCAACTGGAACCGCGTTCCCGACGACAAGGACGCCGAGGTCTGGGACCGTCTCACCGGCAACTTCTGGCTCCCGGAGAAGGTGCCCGTCTCCAACGACATCCAGTCGTGGGGCACCCTCACCGAGTACGAGCAGGAGCTGACAATGCGGGTCTTCACAGGCCTGACGCTCCTCGACACCATCCAGGGCACGGTCGGTGCTGTCTCGCTCATCCCCGATGCGGTCACCCCGCACGAGGAAGCGGTGCTGACCAACATCGCCTTCATGGAGTCGGTGCACGCGAAGAGCTACTCGCAGATCTTCTCGACGCTGTGCTCCAGCCGGCAGATCGACGACGCCTTCCGCTGGTCGGAGGAGAACGAGAACCTGCAGCGCAAGGCGCAGCTCATCCTCGACTACTACAAGGGCGACGACCCGCTCAAGCGCAAGGCCGCCTCGACGCTGCTCGAGTCGTTCCTGTTCTACTCCGGGTTCTACCTTCCGATGTACTGGTCGTCGCGGGCGAAGCTCACCAACACCGCCGACATGATCCGTCTGATCATCCGCGACGAGGCCGTCCACGGTTACTACATCGGTTACAAGTACCAGCGCGGCCTCGAGAAGATCACGCAGGCCGAACGCAATGAGCTCAAGGACTGGGTCTTCGAGCTGCTCTTCGAGCTGTACGACAACGAGACCCACTACACGGCGGATCTCTACGATCAGGTCGGGCTCACCGAGGACGTCAAGAAGTTCCTGCGCTACAACGCGAACAAGGCCCTCATGAATCTCGGCTACGAGGCACTGTTCCCCAAGGACGAGACCGACGTGAACCCGGCGATCCTGTCGGCTCTGTCGCCGAACGCCGACGAGAACCACGACTTCTTCTCGGGTTCGGGTAGCTCGTACGTGATCGGCAAAGCCGTCGTCACGGAAGACGAGGACTGGGAGTTCTGAGCAGTTCCGGACTGTCGCAGCCGGCCCACCTCCGCTCGTCGAGCGGTGGTGGGCCGGCTGTTCGGCATGCGGGTCTCAGCCCTGCCGGAACCATGCCTCCGCGCGACCGTCCAATGCCTTCTCGAGCCGCAGACGCGACGTCTCGGTGAGTGGCTGCGGAAGCGCATCCGGCGCGAACCACGCCACCTCGAGGTTCTCGTCGTCGGCCACACGCGCGTGCCCGCCGGTGGCGCGCAGCAGGAAGCACACGTCGAGATACTGCGCGACATCCCCGTTGGGATAGGTGATGGGCGCGGTGACGTCGACACTCGTCAACCTGACGATCTCGGCCACGACCCCGGTCTCCTCCAGCACCTCCCGCACTGCGGCAACGGCCGGTTCCTCGCCGGGTTCGAGAATGCCGGAGACCACCGCCCACATACCGTTGTCGGCGCGCCGGGTGAGCAGAACGCGACCGTCGGCGTCGGTGACGATCGCGCTCACTCCCGGCAACCACAGGGGAGCGGTTCCGATGAGCGACCGGAGCTGGAGGACGAATTCGGGGATCGGCACGCCTTCGTTTCTATACCGCTATGCGTTGCGGTGCCCGGCGAGCCCGAAGATCAGCTCGAATACCCGTTGAGGGTGTGCGTCAGGTCGGTGAGGATCGCGCGTGCGGCGACCGGTCCGGGTGTCGACCACACTTCGTCGTTCATCGAGAACAGACGGTTGTCGCGGACCGCACCGAGATCGAGCCACTCGTCGGTCCGCATGTATTCGGTGCCGCGCTCGAGTCCGTCCTCCCCGGCGAAGCGTACGAAGATGACGTCGCCCTCGGCCGCCGCCGGATCGGCGGTGTCCACGGGCTGCCACGGTTGTCCGTCGACCACCCCGAACCGTTGCGCGGGCGGGCGGGCCGCGCCGACATCGCCGAGAACCTGCCCGGCGAACGACGCCGTGCCCTCCACTGTGGGGCCGTCGGCCGTGAATCGGACGATCGACGCCTGGGTCTGGGACGAGGCCAGTTCCCGGCCCAGCTCGCGCGCAGCGGTCGTGTAGTCGGCGAGAACGCGCCGAGCCGCCTCGGTGCGACCGAGCGCCTCGCCCACACGCACGAACTGCTCTCTCCAGAAGACCGGATCGGACCCGACCAGCACGGTCGGGGCGAGTTCACTCAGGGACCCGTAGAGATCGGAATCGGTGGACGAGCCGAGGATCACATCCGGCTGCGCGCGCTCGATCGCCGCGACGTCCGGAGCGCCGGCGACTCCCACGGCGGGCAACTCCACGATCCCCGTCCCGAGGTACTCCGGCCGCCCGGAGGCTTCCGAGCTCACGCCCACTACGCGCTCCCACAGTCCCAGCGCGCACACCGCGTCGAGTGCCGCCGGGTCGAGGACGACGATGCGCTGTGGGTCGGCGGGCACGTCCGACAGGCCCGCGGTGTGCAGGACTGCCCGCGTGCCGTTCGTGGGCTGTCCCGGATCGAGTGGGGAGGGAAGTGCGCATGCGGTCGAGGTGTCACGTTCGATACCGACAACCGCGGCTCCCGCGATGCGAGTCGTGGTGCGCACGATCTCGGAGGCGTCGTCGTCGGGCGGAGTGGAGCATCCGGCCAGGGCTGTCGTCACCGCAGCGACGGCTGCGACGAGCACTGCTCGTGACCGGTGCACGGAAATCACGTCGGACCACTCCTGAAGGACGCTGCTGAATCGGACGGCTCAGGTTATCCCGTCATGTGCGGGCCGGCTCCGAAGGCGTCCGTGAGCGCGGACGCCTACGACGGTCCGGGAAAGCGGCGTCGTTACGGACGACAGGTGATCGGGGAACGAATCGGACGTGCCGGCCGAACTGCATTCGGCGACGAGGATTTCGGTGGGCGGGACCGCTGGAGCAAACCACCTGCCGCGGAGGGACATGGACGTCCTCCTGCGGTTTTCCGTGCGCAGACGAGCGTTGACCTGCGCTGTTCGTGCGCGGCTCGACGACGGCCCGTGATCTCGAATGTGAAGTGCGGCACAGGCGCCGACTCCGGTTCCCGGCTCCGCTCCAGGTAGGTTCGCAAACCGAATACGACAGTGAGTAGGACCCGGAGGGCGACCGTTTCGGGGAGGGTCTACGATTCGATGAGCGCAAGCCAGAGACCGTTCGCCTCCAGCCCGAGGTCGAGCGCGCATTCAGGAGGATTAGTGACTGCCGTAGCGCCCCAGCCAGTCCCAGAGATAGCTGCAGCAAGGCCGTACCCGCCGCGGCAGGGACCCAAGGGTTCGTTCATCTACAAGATGATCACGACCACAGATCCCAAGATGTTGGGGATCATGTACCTGGTCACCTCGTTCGCCTTCTTCCTCATCGGCGGCCTGATGGCCCTGCTGATGCGCACCGAGCTCGCGGTCCCCGGCCTGCAGTTCCTGTCGAACGAGCAGTACAACCAGCTGTTCACGATGCACGGCACGATCATGCTGCTGATGTACGCGACCCCGGTCGTCTTCGGCTTCGCGAACTACATCCTGCCGCTGCAGATCGGTGCTCCCGACGTCGCCTTCCCGCGCCTGAACGCCTTCAGCTACTGGCTGTACCTGTTCGGCGCGACGATCGTCATGCTCGGCTTCGTCACCCCCGGCGGCGCTGCCGACTTCGGGTGGACGGCCTACACGCCGCTCAGCAGTGAGCTCCACTCCCCGGGTGTCGGTGCCGACTTCTGGATCCTCGGTCTCGGCGTGATGGGCCTGGGCACCATCCTCGGCGGCGTCAACTTCATCACCACCGTGGTGTGCATGCGCGCACCGGGCATGACCATGTTCCGGATGCCGATCTTCACGTGGAACATCCTGATCACCAGCCTGCTGATCCTCCTCGTGTTCCCGCTCCTGACCGCCGCCTTCTTCGGTCTGTTCATGGACCGTCACCTCGGTGGCCACATCTACGACCCCGCCACCGGCGGTGTGCTCCTGTGGCAGCACCTGTTCTGGTTCTTCGGGCATCCCGAGGTGTACGTCATCGCGCTGCCGTTCTTCGGCATCGTCTCGGAGATCTTCCCGGTCTTCTCCCGCAAGCCGATCTTCGGTTACACGGGTCTGGTCTACGCCACGATGGCCATCGCAGCGCTGTCGATCGCGGTGTGGGCGCACCACATGTACGCCACCGGCGCCGTGCTGCTGCCGTACTTCTCGTTCATGACCTTCCTCATCGCCGTCCCGACCGGTGTGAAGTTCTTCAACTGGATCGGCACCCTGTGGAAGGGGCAGCTCACCTTCGAGAGCCCGATGTTGTTCTCGGTCGGTTTCATCGTCACCTTCCTCTTCGGTGGCCTGTCGGGCGTCATCCTCGCGAGCCCGCCGCTGGACTTCCACCTGCACGACTCGTACTTCGTGGTGGCGCACTTCCACTACGTGCTCTTCGGCACGATCGTGTTCGCGACCTACGCCGGCATCTACTTCTGGTTCCCGAAGATGACCGGACGCATGCTCGACGAGCGCCTCGGCCGCTGGCACTTCTGGCTGACCTTCGTCGGCTTCCACGCCACCTTCCTGGTGCAGCACTGGCTCGGTAACGAGGGCATGCCGCGTCGCTACGCCGACTACCTGCCTTCGGACGGGTTCACCACGCTCAACGCGATCTCCACGATCGGTGCGTTCGTGCTCGGTGCCTCGACGCTGCCGTTCCTGTGGAACGTCTTCAAGAGCTACCGTTACGGCCAGCTCGTCACGGTCGACGACCCGTGGGGCTACGGCAACTCGCTCGAGTGGGCCACCAGCTGCCCGCCCCCGCGGCACAACTTCACCGAGCTGCCGCGGATCCGTTCGGAGCGTCCGGCCTTCGAGCTGCACTACCCGCACATGGTCGAGAAGATGCGTGCCGAGGCGCACGTCGGCCCGGGCAGCGACAAGCACAACGTCAACGTCCTCGAGGGTGCCGATCGCACCCCCGGCGACCATCCGCGCGCTTGAGCGCAGATCGACGATCGACCGAAGCCCCACCCGTGAAGGGTGGGGCTTCGGCCGTTCGGGGGGCCGGACCCCACAACGAGCGGGACGTTTCGACCTGCAACAATGGACGGACGAGCCGGTACGCGCGTGCGTCCGCGTGTGCCTCGACAGACAAGCGATCGGAGACGTAGTGGCGTCTGAAAGCACGGTTCTGGTAACCGTGACCGGACCTGACCATCCCGGCGTGACCTCGGTGCTGTTCGCAGCGCTGACCCGGCACGACGTCGACCTCCTCGACGTCGAGCAGGTCGTGATCCGCGGGCGGCTCACCCTCGGCGTTCTTCTCGTCTGCCCGAACGATGTCGAAGCGATGCAGGACGAGGTCGAGGCCGCGATGGCCACCGTCGGGATGCACGCGGACGTCCAGGTCGGCGTGGAGCGCGGGGGACGCACCGTCTCGACCCACGCGGTCGTCGTGCTGGGCAGTCCCATCAGTGCCCGGGCACTGAGGTCGGTGGGTCGCACACTCGCGGCCCAGGGCGCGAACATCGATTCGATCCGCGGTATCGCCGATTACCCGCTCACCGGCCTCGAGCTGATGATCACCGCATCCGACACCGGTGCCGAGGCCGATGCCGCACTGCGCCACGCTCTCGTCGAACTGGCTACGGGCCTCGACGTCGACATTGCCGTAGAGCGCGGCGGTCTCGCTCGTCGTTCCAAGCGTCTGATCGTCTTCGACGTCGACTCCACGCTCATCCAGGGCGAGGTGATCGAGATGCTTGCCGCACACGCCGGTGTGGAGGACAAGGTCCGAGAGGTCACCGAAGCCGCCATGCGCGGCGAGATCGACTTCGCACAGTCCCTCGAACAACGTGTCGCCACGCTCGCCGGCCTGCCCGCGACCGTCATCGACGAGGTCGCCCAGCAACTCGAGCTCACTCCCGGCGCTCGCACCACGATCCGCACGCTGCGGCGTCTCGGCTTCCGCTGCGGTGTCGTCTCGGGTGGCTTCCGTCAAGTGATCGATCCGCTGGCCCACGAACTCGAACTGGACTTCGTCCGCGCCAACACGCTCGAGATCGTCGACGGCAAACTGACCGGGCGAGTGGTCGGCGACATCGTCGATCGCGCAGCGAAGGCACGTGCCCTGCGTGAGTTCGCCGACGAGACGGGAGTCCCGGTCGAACAGACCGTCGCAGTCGGGGACGGCGCCAACGACATCGACATGCTGTCGGCCGCAGGGCTGGGGATTGCGTTCAACGCCAAGCCCGCGCTGCGCGAGGTCGCGGATACCGCCCTGTCGTATCCCTATCTCGATGCGGTGCTGTTCGTCCTCGGTGTCACCCGCGAGGAGATCGAGGACGCCGACCGCGTCGACGGAACTCTGCGGCGCGTCCCGATCGATCGCGGTGCCTGAACAGCAGTCCGTGTCCGCCGGGGTGGGACCGGCGCCGGCTGTCGATCCGGTACTCGCCGAGCGTCACGGTGTGCTCGCCCGCGGTTACGGACACCGGCCCGATCCCGAAGACCCGGCGAAGGTGCAGGCGATGCCGATCGTGCTGCACCTACCGAAGGCGGATCCGCCGGCCCGCAGCGCGGTGCTCGAGGCAGCGGCGATGGCCACGGTCGCCCTGTGCCTCGACCCGCGGGTGGGGCCCGGTCCGGACGGCGAGCCCGGCCCGTGGCAGGAACCCTTCCTCGCATGGAACGACGCTCGCATCCGGAAGGTCGCCCGGCGAGCCCGCGGTGCCCACTGGCGGGCCGCGCAGGACGTCGACGGCGTCACCGTCGACCATGCCGGTGCTCAGGCCCGGGCGTTCGTGCCCGGTCCGGTGGGGGATCTGGACCCACGCATCTCTCGCCTGCAAATCGGAGGAACCGACCTTCCCCATGACGATCCACCCGCCCCGGAGGCCGGTGTGCCTGTCTTCTGGGTGCAGAAGAGTCTCGAGATGACCGTCGGCAAGGCGGCCGCGCAGGTCGGCCACGCTGCGATGCTGTACGCGGGCGCCCTCGACGTCGATGCCGCACGCGCCTGGGCGGTGGACGGATTCCCGTGCGCCGTCCGCGATGCGGACGAGACCACGTGGCGCGAGCTGCTCGCCCGGGTGGAGTCGGGCACGGCCGTGGCGGTCCGCGACGCGGGATTCACAGAGGTGGCGCCGGGTTCGGTCACCGTGATCGCGGTGGCCGGCACAGTCACCGGACGAGTCTGACCTCGCTCAGCGTCCTCCAGGGATGCATCATCGATGTTCGTCCGGTTCGTCGTTCGCGATCCGGAAGATCAGCACCGTCGGTCCGTCGACCGGATAGGCACTTCCCACCCGCACCGGTGAGCTGTCCGCGGGCAGGCCGTCCGGGGCACTCGAATCGAAGACGCAGGCGATGTCGCCGCGGTACCACTCCGGTCCGGCCAGCGTCACCGTCGCGGGCCCTCCCGAATGCAGCACGAACAGACCGCTGCTGTCCTCGAGGGTGATACCGGTGCGGGTCACGGTACCGAGTTGCGAACCGTCGACCCAGCCCTGCAGCGTGCGACGGCTGTCGTCGTGCCATGCGGCGTCGCCGAGTTCGATGCCCTCGAGGCCGAACCACACCAGGTCGGGATAACCCACGGATCGGGCGCGGCCCTCGAAGAAGCGACGCTGCCGCAGCACCGGCACGCGGGTGCGCAGGCGGAGAAGTTCACGTACGTAATCCATCCGTCCACGGTCGGCGTGCTCCCAGTCCAGTGGCCAGGCGTCGCGGACAGGAACATTCTCGGGGACGCAGTAGGCGTTGTTGTTGCCGTGCTGCGTGTGCCCGAATTCGTCACCGGCGAGCAGCATCGGCGTCCCCGTGGACAACAGCAGCGTCGCCAGCATCGCCCGGACGTGACGGTCGCGGGCGGCGAGGATCGCGGGATCGTCGCTCGGGCCTTCGACACCGTGGTTCACCGACTCGTTGTTGTTCGTCCCGTCGCGCCCTTCCTCACCGTTCGCGTCGTTGTGTTTGCGTTCGTACGACACGGCGTCCGACAGGGTGAAGCCGTCGTGGGCGGTGACGAAATTGACCGACATCCAGGGCTGCCGGATGTTCCTGTCGTAGAGATCCTCCGAGCCGGTGAGCCGTGACGCGACTTCGCGAATCCCGGAGCGACCTGCCCAGTACCGGCGCACGGTGTCGCGGTACCGGTCGTTCCACTCCGCCCACTGAGCCCCGAAGTTCCCGAGTTGATATCCGTGGGCGGTGGCGTCCCACGGTTCGGCGATGAGTTTGACGTCGCTGAGGATCGGATCGGTCACGATCGCGGTCAGCAGTGCCGCGCGGGGATCGAAGGGCCCCCCGTGCGGGCGCGCGAGTGCACTTGCGAGATCGAAGCGGAAGCCGTCCACCCCCATCAGGTCGGCCCAGTAGCGGAGGCTGTCGCACACCATGCGCACCACGATGGGGGAGGACGCGTCGACGGTGTTGCCACATCCGGTCAGATCCACGTCCCGTCCGTGAGAGTCGAGCAGGTAGTAGCCCGGTGCGTCGAGCCCGCGCCACGACAGACTCGGCCCGTCCACCGAGCCCTCGCTCGTGTGGTTGTAGACCACGTCGAGCACCACCTCGAGACCGGCGCTGTGAAAGGCATCGACCATCGTGCGGAACTCGGCGACTTCGTTGCCGGGTGTCACGGCGTAGGCAGGATGCGGTGCGAAGTAGGAAGCGGTCGAGTAACCCCAGTGGTTGCGCATCCCGCGTGCACGTACCGACGGTTCGGTCACGAAGGCCTGTACCGGGAGCAACTCGACAGTGGTGACTCCCAGTCCGACGAGATAGTCGGTCACCGCCCGATGAGCGAGTCCGAGATAGGTGCCGCGCAGTTCCGGAGGCACGAGCGGATGGCGAGCGGTGTACGCACCGACGTGCAGTTCGTAGACGACGGTGTTCTCCCACGGCACGCGTGGCTTGTCGCGCATCGGCGTCGGCTCGGGAGTCACCACCGACAACGGTGTATGGCCGAGCGAATCGACGTTCGACATCGCACCGAACGGATCCCCCTGGTAGGCGAGCAGTCCGTCCGGGTCACGGATGTCTCCGACGATCTGCCGTGCCCACGGATCGAGCAGGATCTTGTGCGGGTTCGTGCGTATCCCTCGCTCGGGCTGCCACGGTCCGTACGCGCGATAGCCGTAGCGTTGTCCGGCTCCCACACCGGGAACGATCCCGTGCCAGACGCCGTAGGTGCGATCGGGCAGGTCCACGCGACGCTCGTTCCCGTCCTCGTCCACGAGGCACACCTGGAGGCGGTCGCTGTGTGGGGCGTGGACCGCGAAGCGTGTCCCGCCGTCCACGATCGTGGGCCCGAGTGGAAAGGCCGCCCGATCGGGGCGCGCGACCGACGGGGAGACGTAGGCAGGTTCGGATGCGGAGGACGACACGAGAACCGATCCTGCCGCGTTTCCGGCTCTGACGTAAGAGAAGATGGACGCCGTGGCACAACCTGATCCCGATTTGCTCATCGAATTCGACGACGTAGTGGTCCGACGCGGCGGGAACGTCCTCGTCGGGCCCGTGACCTGGAAGGTGGAACTCGACGAACGTTGGGTGGTGCTCGGGCCCAACGGCGCGGGAAAGACGACGCTGCTGCGGGTCGCCGCAGCCGAGACGTTTCCCACCTCCGGTTCCGCGCACGTCCTTGCGGAGACCTTCGGCAGGACGGACCTGTCCGAACTGCGCCCCCGGATCGGATTGTCCTCCGCGGCCCTGGCCAATCGGGTGCCGAACGACGAGAAGGTCACCGACCTGGTGCTCTCCGCGGGCTACGGCGTGCTGGGACGGTGGCGTGAGCGGTACGACGAGATCGACACGACCCGCGCGGTCGAGATGCTCGAAAGTCTCGGGGCGGAACATCTCGCAGATCGCCTGTACGGGACGCTGTCGGAAGGCGAGCGCAAACGTGTACTCATCGCCCGGGCATTGATGACCGATCCCGAACTGCTGTTGCTCGACGAACCGGCGGCCGGCCTGGATCTGGGTGGCCGTGAGGAACTCGTGGCGCGGCTCGGCACTCTCGCCGCCGATCCGGATGCTCCCGCGATCGTGCTGGTCACCCATCACGTCGAGGAGATCCCGCCCGGTTTCACGCACGCGATGCTCCTGAAGGAGGGCGGTGTCGTCGCGCAGGGCCTGCTGGACGACGTGATCACGGCGGAGAACCTGAGCGAGGCATTCAGCCAGTCGATCTCGCTCGACAAGGTCGACGACCGGTTCTTCGCACGCCGCACTCGACTGCCGGGACGGCACCGGAGGTAGCTCCGGGTCGGGGGACGCCGGGAGCGATCGGTTAGGTTGAGGCCATGGCCAACGATCGCTCGGCATCCACCTTCGACCCCACCGCGGTGCCCATCCGCGATGCGTCCACCGTGATACTCGTGCGGAATTCCGCACGCGGTGTCGAGGTGTTCCTGCAGCGCCGCGTAGTCGGCATGGACTTCGCGGGCGGCATGACCGTATTCCCCGGCGGCGGTGTCGATCCGTCCGACACCGACGCCGAGGTGCGGTGGGCCGGGCCGGGGGTCGACTGGTGGGCGGAGAAATTCGCCGTCGGTGAGGCGCAGGCGCGGGCACTGGTGCTCGCCGCCGTGCGTGAGACCTTCGAGGAATGCGGTGTGCTGCTGGCCGGTCCGTCCCCGCACACCGTCGTCGCCGACACCACCGAGTACACCGACGCGCGTCGACTGCTCGAGGCGCGCGAACTGTCGTTCGGTGACTTCCTGGAGCGGGAGCAGCTCGTACTGCGCGCGGATCTGCTGCGGCCGCAAGCCAACTGGATCACGCCGCTCGGGGAGCGGCGCCGTTACGACACGCGCTTCTTCGTCGCCGTGGTCCCGGAAGGGCAACGAGCCGACGGAAACACCACCGAGACCGACCTCGTGCAGTGGCAGACGGCCGAGGAAGCCCTCGCCGACTGGCGTTCCGGGCGGTGCGTCCTGTTGCCGCCCACATGGAGCCAGTTGTCGGCCCTCTCCAGGTTCGACACGGTCGCCGAGCTCATGGCGGCAGATCCGGTCGTCGAGCCGATCCTGCCCATCATGAGCCGGCGCGACGGTGCGGTCCACATCGCCTTCGACGGGGACGCGGCCTACTACGAGGTCGGTACTCATCCATGGGCCCGGCGCTCCGACATCTAGGCTGAGCGCCATGCCTGAATTCGTGACCTTCGAGGTCTCCGACGGTATCGGCACCATCCGTCTGGACCGGCCTCCCATGAACGCCCTGAACCGTCAGCTTCAGGAGGAGATCAGGGAGGCCGCGCGTCAGGCCACCGTCCGATCCGAGGTGAAGTCGGTGATCGTCTACGGCGGCGAGAAGGTGTTCGCGGCCGGCGCCGACATCAAGGAACTGGCCGAACTGAGCTTCGTGCAGATGAGCGAGATCGTGGGCGACCTCCAGTCGGCCCTCGGCTCGATCGCCGACATTCCCAAGCCCACCGTCGCGGCGATCACCGGATACGCGCTCGGCGGCGGCCTCGAACTTGCCCTCGGCGCCGACCGGCGCATCATCGGCGACAACGTCAAACTCGGAACGCCCGAGATTCTGCTCGGCCTCATCCCCGGTGGCGGTGGCACCCAGCGGCTGGCCCGGCTCGTCGGTCCGGCGAAGGCGAAGGACATCGTGTTCACCGGTCGTTTCGTCGGTGCCGACGAAGCGTTGGCTATCGGCCTGGTCGACGAGGTGGTCGCGCCGGACGATGTCTTCGAGGCCGCGCGCCGCTGGGCCGGGCAGTTCACCGGCGCGGCCTCTCGTGCACTCGCCGCTGCGAAGGCGGCGATCGACCAAGGGCTCGACACGGACCTGGACACGGGTCTGAAGATCGAACAGCACGTCTTCGCCGCCCTGTTCGCTACGAAGGACCGCGCCATCGGTCTCGAATCGTTCCTCGAGAACGGGCCGGGCAAGGCGAAATTCGTGGGCGAGTGACCCCGACTGCCACCTGTACTTGTTCACAGCTTACCGACGAGTAGGATCACCGCATGACTGCCAGCAGGACCGACGGGGTCGACCCCGCGCCGAATCCGCATGCCACGGCCGAACAGGTCGCGGCGGCCCTCGAAGACACCAAGCTCGCCCAGGTGCTCTATCACGACTGGGAAGCCGAGACCTACGACGAGAAGTGGTCCATCTCGTACGACGAGCGGTGCATCGACTACGCCAAGGGCCGGTTCGTCGCTGCTGCGGGTGAGCAGCCGTTGCCGTACGAGCGTGCGCTCGAACTCGGTTGCGGCACGGGATTCTTCCTCCTCAACCTCATGCAGGGTGGCGTTGCGAAGACCGGTTCGGTGACCGACCTGTCGCCCGGCATGGTGAAAGTGGCGCTGCGCAATGCCGAGAACCTCGGACTCGACGTCGACGGCCGCGTCGCCGACGCCGAAACAATCCCGTACGACGACAACACCTTCGATCTTGTCGTCGGCCATGCTGTGCTGCACCACATTCCGGATGTCGAGCAGTCCCTGCGCGAGGTCTTGCGCGTGCTGAAGCCGGGAGGCCGTTTCGTCTTCGCCGGTGAACCCAGCACGATCGGCAACTTCTATGCGCGCATGCTCGGCAGGGTGACCTGGGAGGCCACCACCAACATCACCAAGCTGCCCTTCCTTCGCGACTGGCGTCGTCCGCAGACCGAACTCGACGAGTCCTCCCGGGCGGCCGCCCTCGAGGCCGTCGTCGACCTGCACACCTTCGACCCCTCGGATCTCGAGAAGCTGGCATCGTCGGCCGGTGCCGTAGAGGTGAAGGCCTCGAGCGAGGAATTCGCCGCGGCGCTGCTCGGCTGGCCGGTGCGCACTTTCGAGGCTGCGGTTCCGGAGGAGAAGCTGGGCTGGAACTGGGCGAAATTCGCCTTCGGTGGCTGGAAGACGCTGAGCTGGGTGGACGAGAACGTCCTCAGGCACGTCGTGCCCCGCAGCTTCTTCTACAACGTCATGATCACCGGTGTGAAGCCCGGCAAGTAGTTGGGCTACGACTTCACACTTGCCGACGTCGACTACCTGACGTCGGACGACGGCCGCGAGGCGCTCGCGCGCGTCGCCGGCCGGGAGTTGTCGCCGCGAACGCGCCTCGCCGACATCGGCTGGGCGCGTACGCATTTCGGTGAGCGTACGGGCATGCTCGTCGAAACGGTCATGTTGCGGCGAAAGGCCGGAGGGAAGATCGCCGGCGGGGCCGACTGGATCCTCACCGACGACGCGCTGCAGCAGTCGACGCCCACGCGCGTCGCCGCGCACCGTGCCCATCGGCTGCGCGGCCGGACCGTGCACGACGTCACGTGCTCGATCGGCGCCGAACTCGCCGAGCTGGTCGGGGTCGCCGACACCGTCATCGGCAGTGATCTCGACGAGGTCCGGCTGGCGATGGCCACGCACAACGTCGCAGGGGCGTACCTCCTGCGCGCCGACGCCCTGCGTCCGGTGACGAGGGGGACCACCGTCGTCGCTGATCCCGCGCGCCGCTCCGGCGGCCGGCGAACCCATGATCCGGCCGCGCTGCAACCGCCGCTGCCCGACCTTCTCGACGCCTATGCCGGGCGGGACCTGGCGGTGAAGTGCGCGCCGGGGCTGGATTTCGATTCGCTCGACTGGGTGGGCGAGGTGGAAGTCGTCTCGCTCGACGGCGGTGTCCGGGAAGCGTGCCTGTACTCGCCCGGTCTGAGCACTCCGGGCGTACGCCGACGTGCGGTTGTATTGCGTTCGGACGGAAGCGATTTCGAGATAACCGATGCTGTGGACGACGATATCCCCGAGCGTGGTCCGGGGGAGTGGATCGTCGATCCGGACGGTGCGATCGTGCGCGCCGGTCTCGTCCGTCACTACGCGGCGGCGCACGGACTGTGGCAACTCGATCCGCGGATCGCCTATCTGACCGGTGACCGTGTACCCGAAGGAGTGCGCGGTTTCCGCATTCTCGAGCGCCTCAAGTACAGCGAGAAGGCTCTACGTCAGGTGCTCGCACGCCACGACTGCGGCGCCGTCGAGATCCTCGTGCGCGGGGTCGACGTCGACCCGGCGGTGCTGCGCCCGCGCCTCAAACTGCGCGGGTCGGTCTCGCTCAGCGTGGTTCTCACCAGGATCGGCCGGACGCCCGAGGCGTTCGTCTGCACACCCTCACGCTGACTGCGGAGCGCGCAGCACCACGACCTCGCCGTCGACGGTGGTGATCACGAACTCCCCGTCCGGCCCGATCCCGCTCCCCACCGGCAGCCCGGTGGACGGCTCGAGTGCTTCCTCCGCGATCGTCCGTCCGTCCGCAGTGTCGAGCACCGCGGCGACGAGACCGTCATCGCCTTCGACGACCACATAGGCCCGGCCGTCCGCCGTCACCGCCGGCGCACCGAACGGGCTCACGTCCGTCCGTTCCCACACCACGTCCACCGCGTCCCCGCCGTCGCGCAAGGCGGTCAACGGGATGCTGCCGTCGGCCGCGGCGACGAGCAGCAGACCGTCGGCGGTGACGGCGGGTGCGACGGCCCCGGCACGACCGGCCTCGTGGCTCCACCGCGCCTGGCCCGTCGCGGCGTCGAGCGCCCACAGGGCACCTTCCCCGTCGTGGATGTACACGGTGGACCCGTCCGCGGAGAGCACCGGACTCGTCACCGCACCACCGGGGAGGTCGGTTGCGGACCACTCCTCGGTCACCGCCGCGTCTTCACCTGCGGTGTAGCGCAGTGCGACGAGCGCGGACCGGTCGGTGCCCGGGCGCCACACCGTGACGAAGATGCGGTCCGTGGCGGTGTCGACGGCCGGTGTGGTCGCCACCGGGCAGTCCTCGGAACCGCCGAAACAGGCCGGCAGTCCGTGATCGCTCGCCGGTCGCGGCAGGTTCTGACCGTCTGCGAGCGTGGGCACCGGTACGAGATCGAAGAGAGGCGCTTCGAGCTGCCCCGTCTGCGGGTCTACTACGTTGACCTGACCGAAATGGGTGACGACCAGCAGGTTTCCGTCGGAGGTGAACTGCGCACTGCGGGGGCTGCCGCTCACAGGGATACGCCAACGACGTTGGCCGTGCTCGTTGAACGACAGGAGTCCGCCGTCCTCGCCGACGTAGATGTTGGCCACGGCGTCGGACACGGGCGTGATCGTCGTGACCGCCGGCGCGAGTCGCGTGCACCAGCGTTTGCGGCCCGAGTCCATCTGGAAGGAGAAGAGGTTGCATCCGGACTCGGTCGCAGCGGTCACGGAGACCTGCCCGTTGGCCGCTATCCCGGCAGGGGAGCCCACGGCGGCGCCCAGAGGACGGGTCCAGCCGGGAGCGAGATCGTCGATGCCCTCGGCCGTCGCGGTATTGCTGTTGCGGGCATCGGAATGGCGTCCCGGCCACCCACCGGCCGAGAGCACGTCCTCGGTACCGGTGCCACCACCGCACGCGCTCAGTGCGAATACCACCGTCAGCGCCGGCACCGCGGTCCGCAGGACACCCCGCATCACTCAACTCCTCCACAGGCGAACGATTCGACGTGTCAGCGTATCGGTCCGGGGGCCGTGCACCGCGAACGAGGCGGACCGTAGGCTGGCCCTATGACGAGCATGTGGGGCGCACCTCTGACGGCGAGGTGGCGCGGGTCCCGTCGAAGGGATCCGGAACAGGCACGATTCCTGACGCTGTCCTCCCTGAAGTGGGTGCTGAACAACAAGGCGTACACGCCCTGGTATCTGGTGCGGTACTACCGCCTGGCGAAGTTCCGGATGGCCAACCCGCACGTGGTCCTGCGGGGCATGGTGTTCCTGGGCAAGAACGTCGAGATCCACGCGACGCCGGAACTCTCGCGCCTCGAGATCGGCAAGTGGGTCCACATCGGCGACGGCAACGCGATCCGCTGCCACGAGGGTTCGCTCCGCATCGGGGACAAGGTCGTCTTCGGCAAGGACAACGTCGTCAACACCTATCTCGACATCGAGATCGGGGCGTCGACCCTGGTCGCGGACTGGTGCTACATCTGCGACTTCGACCATCGCACCGAGGACGTCACCTATCCGATCAAGGACCAGGGCATCGTGAAGAGCCCCGTCCGCATCGGACCGGACACCTGGATCGCCGCCAAGGTCACGGTGCTTCGCGGCACTCGTGTCGGTCGGGGTTCGGTGCTCGGAGCGCACGCCGTGGTCAAGGGCGACATCCCGGATTTCAGCATCGCGGTGGGCTCGCCTGCCAAGGTGGTCAAGAACCGGAAGGTGGCGTGGGACAACGCAGCCGCCGAGCGTGTCGCCCGGGAGGCGGCGCTCGCCGACATCGCACGGAAGAAGTCGGGAGAGGCGCCCGCCGACGTGCACTAGGAACGACACGGGCCGTGACTGTCGGGGGACAGCGATGGAGTACTCGGAATATCGGCGTCACGACGCGGTCGGTCTCGCCGAACTCGTCGCGACGGGGCAGGTGTCGGCGCATGAGCTGCTCGAGGCCGCGATCGGCAGACTCGAGGTCGTCGAACCGGCCTTGAACGCGGTCGTGCGCCGCCTCGACGAGGACGCCCGCGCGCGGGCGCGCGAATCGCCTTCCGGCCCGCTGGGAGGCGTGCCGTTCCTCGTCAAGGACCTCGGTCAGGACATAGCCGGAGTGCCCACCTCCAGTGGCTCCCGAGCCCTCGCCGCGCTGCCCGCCGAGGAGAACTCGGTCATCGTCGACCGCTGGCTCGGCGCAGGGCTCGTTCCGTTCGGCAAGACCAACACCCCGGAGTTCGGAGCGAAGGGGATCACCGAACCGGAGGCGTTCGGCGCCACCCGTAACCCCTGGGACACCTCGCGGACGCCGGGCGGATCGTCGGGTGGTTCGGCTGCGGCCGTCGCTGCGGGGGTGGTCCCGGCCGCCGGTGCCAGTGACGGCGGAGGGTCCATCCGGATCCCCTCGGCATGCTGCGGACTGGTCGGGCTCAAACCCGGTCGCGGACTCGTGCCGACCGGCCCCCCGGGCGGAGAACCACTGCACGGTGCCGCCACGAACGGGGTCATCACCCGCACGGTCCGCGACGCCGCCGCGTTTCTCGATGTGATGGCCGGTCCGTATCCGGCGGGGCCCTACAGCGTGGTGCCGCCCGCGCAGTCCTTCGCCGGGGCCATTACACGTCCTCCGGCGCGCCTGCGGATCGGCTACACGACGTCGTCCCCGCTCGGGACCCCGGTCGATCCGGAGGCGATCGCTGCCGTGGAGGACACCGCCACGCTTCTCGACGAGCTCGGGCACGGGGTGGAACCCGCGGCGACCGGCATCGACGAGCGGCGACTCGCCGAGGACTTCCTCACGATGTGGTTCGCCACGGCCGCCGCCGAAATCGACGATGCGCGCAGGCGCGCGGGAGCAGGTGCGGATGCGTTCGAGTTCGACACCCGCATGATGGCCGCCCTGGGGCGAGCCGTCCCGGCGTCGGAATATCTTGCGGCGCTCAGGAGGTGGGCGGACCACACCCGCGGCCTCGCTGCCTTTCACGAGCGCTACGACCTGTTGCTCACACCCACTCTCGCCGGGCCTCCGGTCCGGATCGGCGAACTCGCGACACCGCGGTGGATGCGCGCCGTCGGGCAGGTGCTCCTGACGAGCCGCACGACGTGGATCGCCCGCCGGGCGGGGTTCGTCGACAGGATGGTCGACGAGAATCTCGGCCCCGTCCCGTACACGCAATTGGCGAACATCACCGGCAGACCGGCGATCTCCCTGCCTCTGCACTGGAATTCGGAGGGTCTTCCACTCGGGGTGCAGTTCGTCGCAGCTCTCGGCGGGGAGACGACACTGCTCGCGCTCGCCGCCGAACTCGAACGGGCACGTCCGTGGTTCGACCGTCAGCCGCCGCTCGCCCCGGCCTCCGGGTTGCCGAGTGAGCCGAGCGCCTTGAGATAGGGGACGACCTCGCACGGAACCGCCGTAGCGGCAACGAGTTCGGGGTGTCGTTCGTCGAGCGGGGCCGGTCGCTGCGCAAGATAGCCGAGTCGGCGGTACCACGAGTCGAGGAACTGCTTGGACTCGTGCGCGCCGTCTCGGGGGCGGATCACTTCGAGCTGCATCGTCGTGAAACCTGCTGCTGCGCACTCTGCTTCGGCGGACCGAACGAGAAGGAGCCCGATTCCGGTGCCGCGGACCGTGGGATCGGTCGCCAGCATCCCGAATTCCGCGGTGGTGTCGTCGATCCGCACGACGCGGATGCACCCGACGATGCGGCCGTCGAGCCGGGCGACGCGGATCGCACCGTCGCGCGCCGATCGCGCGACGTCGTCGACGTCGGTCCGGGCGGTACCCGGATGCCACAGTCCGTCCTCCGCGACGGCGTACACGGCGTTGACGAGCTCGGCCACGGCCGCGACGTCGGGTCCGGGCGTGCCCTCGGGGGCACACAGTCGCTCGACGAGGACGCGCTCTCGGGTCTCCGAGGTCATCGATCCACTCTCTCAGCCTCGGTCCGGAAGCGGACGCTGGGGGATCGTGGGCCGCGCGAGCGGGTGACGGACCCGTCGCTTCGCCGACGAGTAGACCTGCACGGTCTCCTCGGCGACGCGCCGCCAGTCGAAGTCGTCGGTGAGCCGCGCACGGGCGGCGCGGGCGCGGATCTGGGCGGCGGCCGGATCGTCGAGGGTCTCCCGAACAGCCGACACGAGCCCTCCCACGTCGCCGGGCCGGAACGACAGGCCTGTCACGCCGTCGACCACCGCTTCGCCCAGCCCGCCGGCGGTGGATGCGATCAGCGGGATGCCCGCTGCCGCGGCTTCGAGGGCGATGATCCCGAACGGCTCGTACCGGCTGGGCAGAACGATCGCGTCGGCGCCGTGCAGCCAGCCGAGCAGTGCGGTGTGGTCGAGATTGCCCAGGAAGCTCACCGATCGGGCGACGCGGTGTACCCGCGCCTGCTCGCGCAGCCACTCGAACTGGGTACCTTCGCCGGCGACGTAGAGGGTGGTTCCGGGATGCGACCGACGGATCCGGGGGAGCGCGGCGATCGCATCCTGCACACCCTTCTCGTATTCGAGCCGGCCGACGTACAGCAGCCGTGCCGGTCCGGTCCTCGGCTCGCGTTCGCGATACGACCACGTGGTGAGGTCGATGCCGTTGCGGATCACCGAGATCTCGGGCAGGTCGGGGCCGTACAGTTCGGTCACTTCGTCGTGCATCGACGCCGAACACGTGATGAGCCGGTCGGATTCGTTGGCGAGCCACCATTCGACGGAATGCACCTGCCGATTGATCCGCCCCGACAGCCAGCCGCTGTGACGACCCGCTTCGGTCGCGTGCAAGGTCGACACGAGCGGTACGTCGAAGTACTCGGCCAGCGCGATCGCGGGATGCGCGACGAGCCAGTCGTGGGCGTGGACCACATCCGGTTGCCAGCCCTCGCCGATTCCGCCGCGGCTCAGTCCCACACCGGCGCGAACCATCGCGTGCCCCATAGCCAGGGTCCAGGCGATCATGTCCTCACCGAACTCGAAATGGGGGGCGTCCTCCGCGACCGCCACCACGAGCACCCCGTCGGCGATGTGGCTGACCGTCGGGTGCGTCGACCCATCGGTGCCGGTCGGCCGGCGGGACAGCACCACGACCTCGTTGCCCGCGGCGGCGAGTTCGGCGGCGAGATGGTGGACGTGTCTGCCCAGCCCGCCGACGACGACGGGCGGGTACTCCCATGAGACGAGCAGGATCTTCATCGCGGGCCTCCGTGGCGTCCGGGCAGTCGTCGGGCGTCGAGTCCGGGAAAGAGATTGTCGGCGCGATTCCACCCTGCCGCCAGACGCTCGGCTGCATCGTCGCGTCCGGCGTCGACGGCTTCGGCGATCTCTCGCAGGGCGTGTGCATGCTTGTGCGCGCGGTCGCGGGCGTATGCGGCAGCAGTGTCCTTGCTCACCATGAAGGCCCAGTCGCTCGATACCGTGAGCAACGCTTCGCGCAGCATCTGATCGTGCACGCGATTGCGTGACGCGACCGGTGCGGCCTTCTGCTCACGGGCCTTGTCGATGCTGTCGAGCGTGGTGCGGACCACCTCGTCGTGCAGGCGGACGAGGTCGGCGACCTGGTCCCCTGCCCAGACCCGCCAGTCTTTGCCCGATCCCCAAGACGAATCCTCGAGATCCACGGCGTCACCGACGTAGCCACGGTCGCGAGCCTCGGCCAGTGTTCCTACCTCGATGCCCGCTTCGGGCAGGGCGCGCAGCAATCGCTCGAGGAAGATCGGGCCCTCGAACCACCAGTGCCCGAACAGTTCGGTGTCGAAGGCCGCCACCACCAGGGCGTCCCGGCCGATGCGTTCGGATTCACTGCGCAGCCGGCGCCGGACGGTCTCGACGAAATCGGCGACATGCCGGTCGACGGCCCGAGAGGCGAGTTCCGGTTCGTAGGGCGCCTTCTCGTGCGAGGGAACCGTGCGGCCCGTGACCCGGGACGGTTTGAGTCCGGTGTCGTGGCAGTAGGTGTGGAAGTCGCGGTAGGCGGGATGGCCCGGGTAGCCGGATTTCGGGGACCACACGCGGTACGAGACCTGCAGATCGCGGCCGAAGCACACGACCTCCGAGTCGCGGACCGTGCGGCCGAGCGAGGTATCCCCGCGCAGGGCCGGACCGTCCACCATGAAATGTTCGACCCCTGCGGCGGCGTAGCCGTCCTCCATTCCCGGGGTGTAACCGCACTCGGGGCCCCAGATGCCGCGTGGCCGGTGGCCCCAGCGGGCATAGGCGTCGGCGAGACCCTCGGACAGGGAGAAGGCGCGTAGACGAGGGTCGAGGAGCGGTTGGAAGGGGTGGGCCAAGGGTCCGCCGAGCAGTTCGATCGCGTCGGCGTCGATCAGTTGCCGTAACACCGGGGATCCACCGTGCCGCCAATGGGTTTCGAAGTCCGCGAGTGCGGCGGAGGCGGCCCGGTGTTCGCGGGCGCCGAGCGCGCGGTAGGACTCCTCGCGCATCCCTGCGGCTTCGTGTGCGCGCAATTGCCAGTTGCCGAGCCAGTGGTGCATGCCGGCGAGACAGTGCGGGTCGTCGAGTTGCGCGGCGAGCACCGGGGTGACGCCGAGGGTGAGCATCCCGGTCCTGCCTTCGGCGGCGAGTCGCCTCAGAACGTCGGTGACGGGCAGATAGGTCGCGGCCCACGACTGGTAGAGCCACTCCTCGCCGACAGGCCAGCGGCCGTGGTGGGCGAGCCAGGGCAGGTGCGAATGCAGAACGAGGGCGAACATGCCCGGTTCGCGGGAGGGCGTGGCACTCACGGAGCGGTGTCCTTCACGGCTATCGCGACGAGATCGAGGCAGTCGTCGATGTTCTCGGGCGTGATGGTGAAGTCCTCCACGGACACCGCGGCGACATCGGCGCTGAGATCGTCCGGCCAGGGCCGGCCGGCGAGTGCCCGTTCGATCTGGGCGTCGATGAACGATCCGCCGTGCTTGGCGTCGAGAGCGCGCAGGGTCGGGCCGTGATGCACGCCGGTCATGAGTTCGACGCGGAAACCTGCTTCCTCGAGCAGTTCCGTCAGTTCGGCGGCGTTCAGCTCGCGGGTGTGGAACGGGTTGAGCGGGGTGTCGCGACCCGGGGAGAAGGTGATGCGGTTGGGGGTGCTGATGAGGAGTTCACCGCCCGAGGGCAAGACCCGATAGCACTCGCGCAGGAACTGTGCCTGGTCCCAGAGATGCTCGATCACCTGGAAGTTGACGACGACCTCGACGGACTCGTCGTCGAGGGGGAGTTCGGCGAGATTTCCGTGCCGCATGTCCACCCGGGGGTAACGAGCGCGGATGTGCGCGACCGCGCTGTCGTCGTAGTCGAGACCGATCACCCGGGTCGCGACGTCGGCGATCATGTCGGCGCCGTAGCCCTCGCCGGCGCCTGCCTCGAGCACGATCCGGTCTGCACAGCGGGGCAGAAGGTGCTGGTAGACCACCTCGTGGCGGCGGAACCAGTAGTTCTCTTCGGCGATACCGGGGACCGTCCGTTCGCCGGTGAGAGGAAGGGTCTGCGCGTCGTCGGCGCGGGCGGAAATGTCGCTCACCGCCAAGACATTAGCCGCCCATCGGGCGCTGCTTCTCCGGTGGTCCAGATCACAGGTTTGCTCGTCCTCTCGTGCGGCTATGGTGAACCGGGTATCCCGTCAAGTTACTGGCTGGTAACTTAGCGTTTGATAATCTATCGCACACGCCGTGCGAAAGACACGAGTGCTCGGTTCAGGCAGCGCCTTGCCGACAAAGGCAGCTACACACAGGAGGTCGACGCAGACCCATGACGAACATCGTCGTTTTGATCAAGCAGGTCCCCGACACGTGGTCCGAGCGCAAGCTCTCGGACGGCGACTACACCCTCGACCGTGAGGCTGCGGACGCCGTTCTCGACGAGATCAACGAGCGTGCCGTCGAGGAAGCCCTGCTCATCAAGGAGCGCGACGGCGGCGAGGTCACCGTTCTGACCGCCGGCCCCGATCGCGCCACCGACGCCATCCGCAAGGCGCTGTCGATGGGCGCAGACAAGGCGATCCACCTCAACGACCCGGCCCTGCACGGCTCGGACTCCATCCAGACCGCCTACGCGCTCGCTGCCGCACTCGGGCAGATCGAGGGTGTCGAGCTCGTCATCGCAGGCAACGAGGCCACCGACGGCCGTGTGGGTGCCGTGCCGGCCATCATCGCCGAGTACCTCGGCCTCCCGCACCTGACGCACCTGCGCAAGCTCACCATCGCCGACGGCAAGGCCACCGGCGAGCGTGAGACCGACGAGGGTGTCTTCGGCATCGAGGCTCCGCTCCCCGCCATCGTCTCGGTGACCGAGAAGATCAACGAGCCCCGCTTCCCCTCCTTCAAGGGCATCATGGCCGCCAAGAAGAAGGAAGTGCAGACCCTCACCCTCGCCGAGATCGGTCTCGATCCCGAGATCTTCGGTGTCGCGAACGCGGCGTCCACCGTCACCGGCGTGACCCCGAAGCCCCCGCGTACCGCGGGTGAGCGCGTCACCGACGAAGGCGACGGCGGCACCAAGATCGCCCAGTACCTGGTCGGCCAGAAGATCATCTGATCGCGCCCCGCGACAACATCTGACATATCTAGGAGAGAAGCAGTAATGGCAGAAGTACTCGTGCTCGTCGAGCATGCCGAGGGCGCGCTCAAGAAGGTCAGCACCGAACTCCTCACCGCCGCGCGTGCGCTCGGCGAGCCCTCCGCCGTCGTCGCGGGCGCTCCCGGCACCGCCGATGCGCTGCAGGACGCCCTCGCCGCCGCCGGTGCCGTGAAGGTCTACGCCGCCGAGTCCGACGACGTCGACAACTACCTGGTGACCCCGAAGGTCGACATCCTCGCGTCGCTCGTCGAGTCCACCAGCCCCGCCGCCGTCATCACCGCCGCGTCCGTCGAGGGCAAGGAGGTGTCGGGCCGCCTCGCAGCCCGCATCGGCTCCGGTCTGCTCGTCGACGTGGTCGACGTCAAGGCAGACGGTTCGGCCGTGCACTCGATCTTCGGTGGCGCGTTCACCGTCGACGCCAAGGCGAACGGTGAGGTCCCCGTGATCTCGATCCGTCCGGGTGCCGTCGAGGCCAAGCCCGAGGCGGCTGCGGCCGAGCGCGTGGCCGTCGAGGTTCCTGCGCAGGAAGAGAACGCCGTGAAGATCGTCTCCCGCGATCCGATCGTCGGCGGCGACCGCCCCGAACTCACCGAGGCGTCGATCGTCGTCTCCGGTGGCCGCGGTGTCGGCTCGGCCGAGAAGTTCTCCGTCGTCGAGGAACTCGCCGACTCGCTCGGTGCCGCCGTCGGCGCTTCCCGCGCCGCCGTCGACTCCGGCTACTACCCGGGCCAGTTCCAGGTCGGTCAGACCGGCAAGACGGTTTCGCCGCAGCTCTACGTCGCGCTCGGCATCTCCGGTGCCATCCAGCACCGTGCCGGCATGCAGACGTCGAAGACGATCGTCGCCGTCAACAAGGACGAGGAAGCCCCGATCTTCGAGATCGCGGACTACGGCGTCGTGGGCGACCTGTTCAACGTCGCTCCGCAGCTGACCGAAGAGGTCAAGAAGCACAAGGGCTGATCGCTTCGGCAGCTCGATCCATCGCCCGACCCCGCCCCTCTTCCGAGGGGCGGGGTCGCGTGCGTCTGCAGAAGTGGCCGCCGGCTCACCGTCGCGGCGCCTCCGGCGCGGCAGGTACGGCGGACGTCACCCCACCGCGACCCCCTGAGCGCGGCGGGCGCCTCGGCCGACCCGCTATCCTGGATCGGTCATGACCTCGCCCGCCTCCGGTCCTTCCGGTACCTCCAAGACCGTCTACCTCGATCACGCCGCGACGACGCCGATGCTCCCTGCGGCCGTCGAGGCGATGACGTCGGTCCTCACCACCGTCGGAAACGCGTCGTCCCTGCACGGCTCCGGACGTGCGGCGCGACGCCGCATCGAGGAGTCGCGGGAGTCGATCGCCGCGGCGCTCGGCGCCAGACCCTCCGAGGTGATATTCGTGTCCGGGGGCACCGAGGGCGACAATCTGGCGATCAAGGGCATCTACTGGGGGCGGCGTGCCCAGGATCCGCGTCGCCGCCGGATCCTCGCGAGCGCCGTGGAACACCACGCCGTGCTCGACGCCGTCGAGTGGCTCGTCGAGCACGAGGGCGCGTCGGTGACCTGGCTGCCGGTCGACCGGTCGGGCCGCGTCGATCCTGCCACTCTCCGTGAGGAACTCGCACGCCACGCCGACGAGATCGCCCTCGTGTCCGTGATGTGGGCGAACAACGAGGTCGGCACGGTCATGCCGATCGCCGAACTTGCCGCCCTCGCCGCCGAGTTCGACATCCCGATGCACAGCGACGCCGTGCAGGCCGTCGCCCACCTACCGGTCGACTTCGCCTCGAGCGGCCTGTCGGCGCTGACCCTCGCCGCTCACAAATTCGGCGGACCGCAGGGGGTGGGTGCGTTGCTGCTCGGCAGGCAGGTGCCGTGCGTGCCACTCGCTCACGGCGGCGGTCACGAACGCGACGTGCGTTCCGGCACGCAGGACACCGCGTCCATCGTGGCGATGGCCGCCGCACTGCGCGAGGTCACCATGGATCTGCCCGCCCGCACCGCCGAACTCGAGAGCCTGCGCGATCTCCTCGTTGCGGGTGTCGAGGCGGAGGTTCCCGACGTGATCCTCAACGGTCCGCGCGATGTGGGACGACTGCCCAACAACGCCCATTTCACCTTCCCTGGCTGCGAAGGGGATTCGCTGTTGATGTTGCTCGACGCGGCCGGTATCGAGTGCTCGACCGGTTCGGCGTGCACGGCCGGGGTCGCGCGTGCGAGCCACGTCCTCGTCGCGATGGGCTCCGATCCCACCCTCGCGCGCGGCTCGCTCCGATTCTCGTTGGGGCATACAACAACTCGAAGCGACATCGAGAAACTGATCGAAACTCTCCCTGCCGTGGTGGACAGGGCTCGCGCCGCCGGACTGGCGAGCGCCGGAGGACGAGGAGGTGACCGGAGATGAGGATTCTTGCGGCAATGAGCGGCGGTGTGGACTCGGCGGTCGCCGCCGCCCGCGTCGTCGACGCCGGACACGAGGTGGTCGGAGTGCATCTCGCGCTGTCCACCGCTCCGGGGACGCTGCGCACCGGGTCACGGGGATGCTGCTCGAAGGAGGACGCCGGCGATGCGCGCCGTGCCGCCGACGTGCTCGGAATCCCCTTCTACGTCTGGGATTTCGCAGACCGGTTCAAGGAAGACGTGATCGACGATTTCGTCGCGTCCTATGCTGCCGGCGAGACCCCGAATCCGTGCTTGCGATGCAACGAGAAGATCAAGTTCTCGGCGCTCGCCGATCGTGCCGTCGCTCTCGGCTTCGACGCCGTGGCGACCGGCCACTACGCGCAATTGAACGACGGAGTGCTGCGCCGTGCCGTCGACGCAGACAAGGACCAGTCGTACGTGCTCGCCGTCCTCACTGCAGAGCAGTTGTCCCGGGCGATGTTCCCGGTGGGCGACACCCCCAAGAGCCGCATCCGCGAGGAAGCCGCCGAACGCGGTCTCGCGGTGGCGAACAAACCGGACAGCCACGACATCTGCTTCATCCCCTCGGGCGACACCCGCGCGTTCCTCGGCGCGCGGATCGGCGTGCGTCCCGGCGCCGTCGTGGACGATCGTTCGGGTGAGGTGCTCGCGCAGCACGAGGGCGTACACGGATTCACCATCGGCCAGCGCAAGGGGCTCGGAATCGCCGGTCCCGGTCCGGACGGCCGTCCCCGATACGTCACGGCGATCGAACCGGAGAGCGGCACCGTCCGGGTCGGCACCGCCGAGCGGCTGAAGGTGGATTCGATCCGGGCCGAGCGTGCCGTGTGGACCTCGGGCACCGCCCCGGTCGGCCCGATCGAATGCGTCGTCCAGGTCCGTGCACACGGCGGCCTCGCCCCGGCCGTCGCCGAGGCCGTCGGCTCAGGCATCGAGATCACCCTGCGCGAACCGCTCACCGGAGTCGCCGCAGGTCAGACAGCCGTGTTGTACCGTCCCGATCCGGGCGGCGACATCGTGCTCGGCAGCGGCACCATCACGGCAGGGGACCGGTGACGGGATCCGCCACCGGCCGCGAGGTGTGGTCCGGTCTCGCGACGGGGATCGGTTCGTGGCCGGGGACCGATCCACGGGAGGCCGCAGCCGTGGTCGTCGGTGAACTCACCGACTTGCCCCACCTCGTGGAACTACCGGCACGTGGACTCGGTGCCGACACCATCGGGCGGGCGAGCGCACTGCTGGTCGACATGTACCTCGACACCTCCACGACGGGATACCGCCTGGTGTCGCGGAGGGGCGCCGTGGCAGGGCGGGCGCGAGATCTGCTCGCCCAGGACCTGGACGCGCTCGAAGAGGCCTGGGAACGCGCAGGTCGGGACTCCACACGGCCGGTGAAGGTGCAGTCGGCCGGGCCGCTCACCCTCGCCGCCTACGTCGAACTCGCGACCGGCCGACGGGTGCTCACCGACCGCGGTGCCGTCCGCGACCTGGCGGAGTCGCTGGCGGAGGGCCTGGCCCGGCACGCGACCGAGGTCACCCGCAGGCTCGGGGTGCCGGTCGTCGCCCAACTCGACGAACCGGCCCTTCCGGACGTACTCGCAGGAACGTTGAAGGGCCGGACCGCCCTCGAGACCGTGCCCGCGCTCCCGGAGCCGGAAGCTCTCGACGTGCTCGACACGACGATCCGGGGGACCGGGCTGTCCGCCGCCGTGCACTGCTGCGCGGAAACATTCCCGGCCGACTTCCTGCGGCGCAGCGCTGCCGACGCGGTCGCCTTCGACGTCGCGCGGGTGCGACGATCCGATCTCGACGGGCTGGGCGAGCTGTTCGACTCCGGCACGGTGCCGATCCTGGGGCTGGTGCCGGCTACGGAACCGAGCGCGACCGGCTGGCGCGAGCATGCGGCACCGGCCGTCGACCTGATCGACCGACTCGGCTTCCCCCGGAAGACGTTGCAGTCGGTGGCGGTGAGTCCGGTCTGCGGCCTCGCTTCGGCCTCCTCTCGGTGGGCTCGGGAGGCCCTTCGCTCGGCGCGGGACATCGTTGCTGCATTCGCCGAAGAAGCCGACAAGCTCTGAGAGTTCCGGTCGGTGCGCTGGACTAGGCTTGCAGACTGTGAGTGAACCGACGGACGCGCCCATCACCGCTCCTCCGGAGGCGCGTGAGCGCTGGCAGGATCTCGCCGAACAGGTGCGCGAGCATCAGTTCCGCTATTACGTGCGCGATGCCCCCATCATCTCCGACGGTGAGTTCGATGCGCTCTTCGGCGAACTGCAGGCACTCGAGGAGCAGTACACCGAACTCCGGACGCCGGATTCGCCCACCCAGCTCGTCGGAGGCGGGTTCGCCACCGAGTTCGGGTCCGTCGAACATCTCGAACGGATGCTCAGCCTCGACAACGTCTTCACCGAGGACGAGTTACGTGCATGGCTCGCACGCGCCGAGGTCGAGACCGGGACGCGCCCCGACTACCTGTGCGAGGTGAAGATCGACGGTGTCGCGCTGAGCCTGGTCTACGAGAACGGCAAACTCGTGCGCGCCGCCACCCGTGGCGACGGCCGCACCGGTGAGGACGTCACGCTCAACGCACGGACCATCGACGACGTCCCCGAGAAGCTCACCGGTAGCGACGAATACCCGGTCCCCTCGCTGCTCGAGGTGCGCGGGGAGGTCTTCTTCCGTCTCGAGGACTTCCAGAACCTCAACGCCGGTCTGGTCGCCGAGGGCAAACCACCCTTCGCGAATCCCCGTAACTCCGCCGCCGGTTCGCTGCGGCAGAAGAATCCTGCCGTCACCGCACGGCGGCGGTTGCGAATGTACTGCCACGGCTACGGCCGGATGGAGGGATTCGAACCGCGTTCACAGTCCGATGCATATGCGGCCTTCGCGGTCTGGGGGTTGCCGGTCTCCCCTCACACCGCCCGGGTGCAGGGTGCCGAGGCGGTCGTCGAGCGGATGCGCTACTGGGGCGAGCACCGGCACGACGTCGAGCACGAGATCGACGGACTGGTGGTCAAGATCGACGACATGGGACTGCACCGCCGTCTCGGCGCGACGTCACGGGCACCGCGATGGGCGATCGCCTACAAGTACCCGCCGGAAGAAGTCACCACGAAACTTCTCGACATTCGCGTCAGTGTCGGCCGTACCGGGCGCGTGACTCCCTTCGCCTACATGGAACCGGTCACCGTCGCCGGATCGACGGTCTCGCTCGCGACGCTGCACAACGCGTCCGAGGTGGTCCGCAAGGGTGTGCTGATCGGCGACACCGTGGTCATCCGCAAAGCAGGCGACGTGATCCCGGAGGTGCTCGGACCGGTGGTCGACCTCCGTGACGGTTCCGAGACCGAGTTCGAGATGCCCTCGCACTGTCCCGAGTGCGGAACACTCCTCGCTCCCGCGAAGGAGGGTGACGTCGACCTGCGTTGCCCCAATTCGCGGTCGTGCCCGGCGCAGTTGCGCGAACGGGTCTTCCACGTAGCGGGCAGGGGAGCGTTCGACATCGAGGCGCTCGGCTACGAGGCGGCCACGGCCCTGCTCGACGGAAAGATCATCGCAGACGAAGGAGACCTGTTCTCGCTCACGAAGGACGATCTCGAACGCGTCCCGTTCTTCCGCACCTCCAAGGGGGTGCTCTCGAAGAACGGGGAGCGTCTGCTGCAGAATCTCGACAAGGCGAAGGAACAACCGCTCTGGCGGGTGCTCGTCGCCCTGTCCATCCGGCACGTGGGCCCCACCGCTGCGCGCGCTCTGGCCACCGAATTCGGCAGTCTCGACCGGATCCGGGCGGCGTCCATCGACGAACTCGCTGCCGTCGAGGGAGTGGGGCCGACGATCGCTGCCGCAGTCATGGACTGGTTCACCGTCGACTGGCACGTCGCCATCGTCGACAAGTGGGCGGCTGCCGGGGTGCGCATGGCCGACGAACGCGACGAATCGATCCCGAGGACGCTCGAGGGCCTGTCGATAGTGGTCACGGGTACCCTCGTCGGATTCTCCCGCGACCAGGCAAAAGAAGCTGTTGTGGCACGCGGCGGTAAGGCCGCCGGATCGGTCTCGAAGAAGACGGCGTTCGTGGTGGTCGGTGACAACCCCGGATCGAAGGCAGACAAGGCTGCCGACCTGGGCGTTCCCGTACTGGACGAGGACGCCTTCCGGATCCTGCTCGACGAAGGCCCGGAAGCTGCACGCGCAACGCTCGGCGACAGCGGGGCCGGTGACTGAACCGTCGTCCGGGCCGATCGCTCAGGAGGTCGCAGTCGGCTCCGGCTTCGCGGGGAGTCTCCCGTGCCGAGGACGCCGGCTCCGACGGAGGCGACACCGAAGGCGATCGCCCCGAGCACGTTCGGCCACGCACTGATCCACTTCCGCGAGGCGGAATCTCCACGGGATCCGGACTTCCACAGGATCGCGACGGCAACGCTGCTCGAAATCGAAAGCACAGGGAGCTTTCGAGATCGGGGTTCCACACCGCGTGCATTGCGTCCTCGTCCGTATGCACACGCAGCGCCGCGCCGGTGGTGACGTTGAACAGCAGTTCGCACGGCCGTTCCCGGAAAGGTCGAAACTCCGGGCGCAGAACCGAGTGCGAAAACGGCAGCTCCTATCACGAAACCCGAGGACTGCATTCGCTGCCTCGGGTGGATCAGCATGGTGCGCA
Organism: Rhodococcus sp. NPDC047139; assembly: GCF_040643435.1. Lineage (NCBI taxonomy): Bacteria > Bacillati > Actinomycetota > Actinomycetes > Mycobacteriales > Nocardiaceae > Rhodococcus > Rhodococcus sp. NPDC047139. The sequence goes on along the minus strand of NZ_JBEYUH010000012.1, from coordinate 16,307 downwards.
GTGTGGGGCAGTCGAGAAGGAAACTCTGAAATTAATTGCTGCAGAGAATGTCCGGTCCGGATCGAGCCTGCCGGTGGACTTCACGAGGGTGAGTGGCCGCCGGAATGAACTCGTCGACAAGGATTTCGGCCCGTCGTCGCCCATATGCCCGTCGTTCGTCCCGTCGGCGGGTCGTTCGTCCGATTCACGCAGTGTCGTCTTCTGTCGGCGTCGTCGAGTCCGATCACGGCCGGTCCACAGGACGAGCGACGGGCATATGAGCGACGTGACGGAAGCGTCGTTCCGAACGGTCCTGCACGTCGACGATGATCCGTTCGAGGATCTGAGCCCGATCGTCCATCCGGCCGAGAATTCGGCGGTTATCGGGAAGAATGAACGCATTGTCGAACATTCTGTGAGCACGGCATCGTGACGAAGAGGAGGTAGTCCGCGACCGGTCGGTGACTCGAACGGAAGGTGCGAGGACGTGGCAGCACGGGGTGAGGAGTTGTCCGGGACCCACGTGGAAACTTCGCCCGAGATGGGTACGGAACAGGATCCTTCGCCCTCTCGGGAGAGTTCTCCGGATGAGGCAGACGAGTTCGCCTCCGATGAGCATTCCGCGCAGGAAGACCCCGGCACGCTCGTATCGGCTCGGGGGATCGAACTCCACGGGCCGTGGGGGCATGTTTTCGGGCCCCTCGACCTGGACATCGACGAAGGTGGAGTGACCGTCATATCGGCGCCGCCGGGTGCAGCACGCACTGCCTTCCTGATGGCACTGTGCGGCAGGATGCGTCTCACGCGCGGTTCGATGACGATCCTCGGCTTCGTGGACCGGCCGAACAAGGTGATCGCGAATTCGGCCATCGCCTGCGTGGACGAGCTCGACGGAGTCCGCCCGTCGGTCACGGTCCGCGATCTGGTGACGGAGCAGAAGCGCTGGGATTCGCCCTGGTACAAGATCGTTCCCCGGGTGAACGAAGAAGGCGTCGCGGAGATGTGCGCGGAAGTCTTCGGCGACGTACCCGTTCCGCCCCTCCAAGCGTTCGTCGACGACCTCCCCGAACTCCAGCAACTGCTGCTGCGGATTGCAGTGGCGAACACCCGGCGACCACCGCTCCTGGTGGTCGGCCGTATCGACAAGATCGCAGACGACGCCGAACGCGCGAAGCTGCTCGAACGGCTCGTCGCTCTGGGCCGGAACCAGTCGGTGATCACCGCCGATGTCAACCTCGTCGAACCGGAGGACGGCGTCGAGGGCGTAGTGGACATGCACGACCTGCTGGGTCCCGGAGACGTCGGCGTGCTGACCGTAAGGAAGTGACCGAGTGCTCGCAGGAATTTCTCTCGGTAGTGATTCGAAACGATACTTCCGAGGCGCGATGCCGCGAATCGCGATCATCACGATCATTCTCATGCCGTTGCTGTACGGCGCCTTGTATCTCTGGGCGTTCTGGAATCCGTTCGCCTCGGTCGACAAGATTCCCGCCGCGATCGTCAACAACGACACCGGAAGGTCGTCCACCGGGCAACAGGTCGACATCGGTGACCGAGTGGTGAAGTCGCTCGTCTCGGCGGGGCAACTCGACCTCGAGGAAGTGTCGGAGCAGGAAGCGATTTCGGGACTCTCGGACGGCAAGTACTACTACACCGTCACGATTCCCGAGAATTTCAGTGAAGCGGTGGAGTCGCCGAACAGCGACGACCCGGTGAAGGCGGATCTCGTCTTCACCTTCAACGACGCGAACAATTACCTCGCGAGCATAATCGGGCAGGACGCGTCCGAACAGGTGATCGGGCAAGTGAACTCGACCATCGGCGCACAGGGAATCGGCACCGTCCTCACCGGACTCGAATCGGCCGGTTCGGGCCTGAAACAGGCAGCCTCCGGCGCCGAGCGGCTCGCGGGCGGGATCGACTCGGCCAAGAACGGAGCCGACCAGCTCGCCTCGGGATCGCAGGACCTTGCGACGAACATGGTCACCGCCCGGAACGGATCCGCGCAACTCGCAGCGGGAGCGGACGAACTGGCCACCCGGGTCGACGGCGTGACGGAGCCGTTGCTGAACGCTCTGGACAGCGGAGGACTGTCCGATCTGGCCGGCCGGGCGGCGCAGTTGCGCGCATCGCTCGAAGCGCTCGAATCGAGGGTGCCGCCTTCCACCTTGAACCAGGCCGTTACGCAGGTGCTGAACCTCCTGAGCCTGAGCTCGGATCCCCTCGTACAGCAAGCGATCGCAGTTCTGGCGCCCCTGTCCGGGCAACAGGCGGCAGCGGAAGCCGAGGCGTTACGCGCGGAGATCGTGCGATTGCAGGGCGACGCCCGAGAGCTCGAATACCAGCTCGGTGACCCGAACAGTCCGCTCCAGAGTGGTCTCGCATTGCTGGCGAGCGGTGACCTCGCGGCCGAGGTGAGTCAGTTGCAGAACGGAGTCGACGAGCTCAGTTCGGGCGCGAAGACCTTGAACTCGGGCCTCGTGCAGCTCACCGACGGCAGTTTCCGGCTCTCGGACGGAGCGGGGCAGCTGGCGTCGGGCATGGATCAGCTGCAATCCGGTTCTCGGGAACTTTCGGACGCTTTGGGACAAGGTGCAACACAGGTGCCGAGCTGGACCGATGAACAACGCACCGCCGCTGCCGACACGTTGGCAGCGCCGGTGTCCCTGCAGCAGGACTACACGAACAAGGCATCCACTTTCGGCACGGGATTCGCGCCGTTCTTCCTTTCGCTCGCGCTGTTCGTCGGAGGAATCATCGTCTGGATGCTTCTCACGCCGTTGCAGGCGAGGCCGACCGTTCAGGGACTCGGGGCGTACCGCACGGTCCTCGCGTCGTACTGGCCGGCACTCCTCGTCGGTGTCCTGCAGGTGGTGGTGATGTACACGGTGGTGCACCTCGGCGTCGGTCTCGACGTGACGCACGCTCCGGGAACGATCCTGTTCCTCGTGCTCATCTCCGCGACCTATCTGGCCATGATCCAGGCCTTCAATGCCATCTTCGGCGTCGCGGTCGGTCGTGTCATCACGCTCGCGTTCCTGATGCTGCAACTCGTTTCGGCCGGCGGAATCTATCCGGTTCCCACCACCGCCAAGCCGTTCCAGTACATCCACCCGTTCGACCCGATGACATACACGGTCAACGGCTTGCGGCAGCTCACCGTGGCCGAACAGTTCGATTCACGGTTGTGGATCGCGATCGCCGTTCTCCTGGGCATTCTGCTCCTGTCGTTGACCGCGAGCGCGCTGGCAGCCCGGCGTAATCGGCGCTACACGATGGAACGGCTGTATCCACCGGTCGAGGTCTGACGAGAACGTCGCCGGTCGTATCGACGAGGGTCGATACGGGAAGTTACGGAGGAATCATGTCGGAATTCATCTCTCCTGACGCGACCGTCGCCCCGGCCTATACGGGCAGACTCGGTACCGAGCCGATCCCGGCGCTGAGAATGCCCGAATCGGAGACCGAGCCGGACGCGACGTACCGGTTCATCCACGACGAGCTGATGCTCGACGGCAGCTCACGCCTGAACCTCGCGACCTTCGTGACCACCTGGATGGATCCGCAGGCCGACCGGCTCATGGCGGAGACCTTCGACAAGAACATGGTCGACAAGGACGAATACCCGGCGACTGCCGAGATCGAGACCCGATCCGTCAACATCGTGGCGGCGCTCTTCCATGCCGAAGATCTGTCCCCGGTCGACCCTTCCTCGGCCACCGGGGTCTCGACGGTAGGTTCCTCGGAGGCCGTCATGCTGGCCGGTCTCGCCCTCAAGTGGCGGTGGCGTCAGGCGCGGCAGGCGGCGGGAAGAGACGCGACCGTGCCGAATCTGGTCCTGGGCAGCAACGTCCAGGTCGTCTGGGAGAAGTTCTGTCGGTATTTCGACGTCGAGCCGAAATATTTGCCGATGGCGCCCGGCCGTTATGTCATCACTCCCGAGCAGGTGCGCGATGCGGTCGACGAGAACACCATCGGTGTGGTCGCGACCCTCGGTACCACATTCACCGGCGAACTCGAACCCGTCGCCGAGATCGCTGCCGTGCTCGACGATATCGCTGCGGCAGGCGGTCCCGACGTGCCGGTGCATGTCGACGCTGCCAGTGGCGGTTTCGTCGTGCCCTTCCTGGATCCCGAGCTCGAATGGGATTTCCGCGTACCACGCGTCGTATCCATCAACGTCAGTGGTCACAAGTACGGAATGACCTATCCTGGAATAGGTTTCGTGGTCTGGCGTTCGAAGGTGCATCTGCCGGAGGATCTCGTCTTCCGTGTGAACTATCTCGGTGGCGACATGCCGACGTTCACCTTGAACTTCTCCCGGCCCGGTAATCAGGTCATCGGTCAGTATTACAACTTCATCCGCCTCGGCATCGCCGGTTACACACAGATCATGGGGGCATTGCGGGATACCGCATCGATGCTGTCGCAGCAGTTGTCCGAGATCGACGACATCGAGATCATCACGGACGGCTCGGCGATGCCCGTGCTCGCCTTCCGGCTCGTGGGTGATCCGGGATACACCGTGTTCGACATCTCGCACGAACTCCGGGCCCGCGGCTTCCAGGTTCCCGCATACACGATGCCCGCGGACGCCGAGGATGTGGCGGTGCTGCGGATCGTGCTGCGCGAGGGCTTCGGTCGCGATCTCGCCCACAAGCTCGGCCAGGACATCGACCACATCGTCGAACGGTTGCGCCGGGGCGTGGGCCGAGGTCACTCGGCTTCGGCCTTCGCGCACTGAAAGCCGTGCCTCGGCCGGTGCGCAAACCCGCCGAGGTGCATCCGTCCAGGCGCGCCGACCGGTCGCTACGGGTGAGGTCGACCGAAGGTGGTGCAGGTCAACGGAGTACGGTACCCACGATGCCGGCGAAGTAGCCGATCCGGGCGATTTCGGACGGCCGGAACTCGGGGCCACCGGGGCGGCCGAGGACGAGTACCCGCTCGGGTGAGCCGAGGGGCGCCGCCGCGAGCATCGTGTCCATGTCGCGCCAGAGTTGCGGTACCCACTCGCCGGAGTGGTCGAGGCGCGCCGGTTCGGCGAGCGGCATCCAGGGGACGCCACTGAGATGAGTCTCGGGCGAACCGGGGCTTCCCGCGATGCGGTAGATGCCGTCGGGACCCATTCCGAGGACCGTCGCCCAGCCGACCCGCAGTACTCGGGGAGCACCGTCGACGAGGATCTGGATCCGGTCGTCGTGTGCGGCGGCGACGTGATCGATCAGTTCGAGTTCGCGGTGGGTGTCGAGGATCCCGGCGTAGGGGCGGATCGAGTCGACGGTCACGCCGGGCAGCGCCTCGGCTGCGGTGAGGAGCGTGTCGGGGAGCTTTCCGGGTTCGACGTCGACGACGAGGTCGTCGATCGCGAAGTCCGTGCCACGTTCGACGACGTCGAGCGACAGGATGTCGGCACCGACCGAACCGAGGGCCAAGGCGAGCGAGCCGAGACTGCCCGGACGATCGGGGAGCCGGACACGCAGCAGATAAGACACGTGGGTCCTTCCCGAGTCGATGGGCCACCGGGTGGTGGCGCCGATCCTCCGGCATCCGCGTGCCGGTCCGGAGTCCGTCTCGGTCTCCGGCAGAGCACATCCTTGCACCTCTCACCGGTCTTTCGACACGCCGCGACGATGAAGATGTCCCGAGCCGCACCGAAAGTCCGGGTCGGATCGACCTGCGTCACGTGAATGCAACACATCGTTGCGCAACTCGAAACATCCCGGGCCGGAGGGAGCCCTCACACCGCGTGCAGCGCCTTGTCCAGGACGCATTACCCTGGACAGGACGTTCACTCTCCATCGGAAAGGGGCCATTCACGGTGCCTGCCATCTCCCGTGACGAGGTCGCGCATCTCGCCCGGTTGTCCCGGCTTGCGCTGACCGATGCCGAACTCGACGAGTTCGCCGGTCAGTTGGATTCGATCCTCAACCACGTCAAGGCGGTGTCGGAGGTGGCCGCAGACGATGTGGCTCCCATGGCGAATCCGAACGCCGTCACCAACGTGACGCGGCCCGATGTCGTCGTACCCGGTCTCACCCCCGAGCAGGCGCTCTCCGGTGCGCCGGCCGTGGAGGAAAACCGTTTCTCGGTACCGCAGATCCTGGGAGAGGGCGAATGAGCACCGATACGACCCGCCTCGACGCCGCGACCCTGGCGTCGAAGATCCACGCGGGTGAGCTCTCGTCGGTGGAGGTCACCCAGGCCCATCTCGATCGCATCGCAGAGGTGGACGGCGAGTACAACGCCTTCCTGCACGTCGCATCCGAGCAGGCTCTCGAGGCGGCGGCCGAGGTCGATCGTGCCGTAGCCGCGGGTAAGAAGCCGGCCTCGCCGCTTGCCGGCGTGCCGCTCGCGCTCAAGGACGTGTTCACCACCACGGACATGCCCACGACCTGCGGTTCGAAGATCCTCGAGGGCTGGGTGTCGCCCTACGACTCGACCCTGACGACGAAGCTTCGCCAGGCCGGTATCCCCATCCTCGGCAAGACCAACATGGACGAGTTCGCGATGGGTTCGTCCACCGAGAACTCGGCCTACGGCCCCACGCGGAACCCGTGGGACACCTCGCGTATCCCGGGTGGTTCGGGCGGTGGGTCGGCAGCAGCGCTCGCGTCCTACCAGGCGCCGCTCGCGATCGGCACCGATACGGGCGGGTCGATCCGTCAGCCCGCGGCCGTCACCGCCACGGTCGGCACCAAGCCCACTTACGGGACGGTCTCGCGGTTCGGTCTGGTGGCCTGCGCGTCGTCGCTCGATCAGGGCGGGCCGTGCGGCCGCACCGTCCTCGACACCGCCTTGCTCCACGAGGTCATCGCGGGTCACGACCCGCGTGACTCGACGTCGGTGAACGCCCCCGTGCGCCCCGTCGTGGAGGCCGCCCGGCAGGGTGCGTCCGGCGACCTGAAGGGGCTGAAGGTCGGCGTTGTCAAGGAACTGCATTCCGACAGCTACCAGCCCGGCGTGCTCTCCTCGTTCGATGCCGCGGTCGAAACGCTCACGAAGCTCGGCGCCGAGGTCGTCGAGGTGTCGTGCCCGCACTTCGAGTACGCGCTCGCCTCGTACTATCTGATCCTGCCGTCGGAGGTCTCCTCGAATCTCGCCCGATTCGACGCCATGAGGTACGGCATGCGTGTCGACGACGGCGCTATGAGTGCCGAGCAGGTCATGGCCGCGACCCGAGCCGCGGGCTTCGGCAAGGAGGTCAAGCGCCGCATCATGATCGGCACCTACGCGTTGTCCTCCGGGTACTACGAGGCCTACTACGGTCAGGCGCTCAAGGTTCGTACCCTCATCGCGCAGGACTTCGACAAGGCGTACGAACAGGTCGACGTGCTGGTCTCGCCCACGAGCCCGTTCACACCGTGGAAGCTCGGCGAGAAGGTCGACGATCCGCTGGCGATGTACCTGTCCGACCTGTGCACGCTCCCGACCAATCTGGCGGGACACTGCGCGATGTCGGTTCCGTCCGGCCTCTCGGAGGACGACGGCCTTCCTGTGGGTCTGCAGATCATGGCTCCGGCACTGGCCGACGAGCGCCTGTACCGGGTGGGTGCGGCCTTCGAGGCAGCGCGAGGACCCATCGCCTGATCTCTTCTCCGTGCTGCGACCCGCCGCGCCGTTGTTCGGCCGGCGGGTCGCCGTCCGTCCGGGTACCGCGCTATCCGGGAGCCGGGGTGCACCGGGCCTGGTCCTCGCCGTAGCGGTGGCCGTGGCCGGGGGCCGCGGCGAGGGAGGTGAGGAGGTCCACCGTCGTGTGGACGAAGGTCACCACCGGTATCCAGGGCGGGCTCGGAGCGTCGGCCCGTGCGTGCGAGAGCTCCGGAGGCGACCACAGCAGCGACGGCCGCCACCACACCACCGGATCGGAGACGTTCGCCAGAACGGTCGCGTGCGTTGTGCGCACGCCGGCCGGCGGTCCGGCGAGGAACAGCGCGCACGGCTCCGGGTCGGTGCCGTCGAAGACGGCGCTCGCGCCGCTCGCTCCCAGGGATTGCCCGTACACGTGCAGTGCGGGGCGCTGCTGCTCCGGCAGCGTGGACAGATGGGCCCGAAGTGCGGCGACGAGTGTGCGCGCCTCGTTCGCGGCGGCGCGGCGGTCGAGAACGAAGGTCGCCCAGCTCGGCCGGTCGGAGTACTGCTGGGCGACGAGTGCGACGTCCTCGCCCCACTGTGCTTCGAAACCGCGGACCGCGGCTGCGTCGACCCAGCCCGAGCCGGTCGGCACGGTCACCACGAGGTGTGCCCGGCGGAATGCGCCGGCCCTGCGCAGCTCGTCCACCGCGAGGCCGGCACGCGCGGAGGGATCCGGTGCGGCCGCCAGCGGAACGTAGATCCGGATCGGTGAGCCCTCCGAGGGCAAGGACACGAACCGCTGTCCCTCGCGTCCCAGATCCTTCCAAGCGACGGCCGATCCGGACCCGCCCGACAGCCCTGCCGAGAGCGTGGTGGGCGAGGAGACGGTATCGACCGCCTCACCGCTGGACGCGGACACGGTGGCGACGCCGATTCCCAGTACCACGGCGACGGCCGTCGCTGCGTCCCGTCGTCGCCCGAGAACGCGCGCGAGACGTGGGAGGGCGAGCGATACCCCCACGACGACGACCGCGACCGTCAGACTGTCGAGCCAGTACCGCCCGTCGAGGGCAGGCACCGACATGGCCTCCCGCAGGCGGTTCTGCCGGTGATGAGCAGTGGCCGCCGCAACCAGAACCGCGGACGCGCCGACAACCGCGACGGGTAGCCGGAGCTCGCGCGATCCGGGTCGGGGAGTTCGTCCGGTCAGGTGCCGCCGGAGGATCAGGACGAGGCGACGCGCAATCAGGGCGAGGACGATCGTCACCCCCGTGAGGGCGCCCTGTACGGACGGCTCCCGCGGCAACAGCGAGGGCGCGAGCGATACCACCGTCGCGAGAACCACCGTGAGCGCCGTCATCGCGCTACCTTGCGAGCGGCCAAGCCCAGAACGGCCGATCCCGCGGCGAGGGCCGCAGGCCACGGCGATTCCGGGACGGGGCTGCGATGCCCCTGCCGCCACGAGTTGAACTCGACTGCAGCAGAGGCAATTCCGGCAACAGTGGAGCACGTCTCGAGGTCGGGTTCGGATCGGCACGCGGCATCGAGATGCCGTGCGAACAATCCGTCGAGGTCGCGCCGGGCATCGGGATGGAGCTCGCCTCCGGTAGCACGCGCGTACCGGAGGAGGTCGTATCCGAGATCGTGTACCCGGCACGCCGATTCGAATGCATCGGGAAGGGGGATGGGGGCGGAGCACGATCCGTCCGGATCGACGAGGACGGACGTCGTACCGGCCTGCCCTTCGACGACCGGGGAGTAATTCGTCACGCCGATGAAATCACCGGGGAAGGACGACAGTGCCCCCGCGGTGTCGTCGGCTACGAGTGCGGCGACGGTCGCTGCGGCTGCGGCATTCTCCGCAGATGGCATCGCGGAGTGGGCCGGCGCTCCCACAACCACGTGCGCGGCGGTCGCGAGAAAGGTAACCGAGGCGACACGTGCCGCTACGGATTTCACTGTCATGGCGACGACGCTAGGAACGTGCCTGCCTGCACCGGACCCCTCGCCGGAGCGATCTCGGGGATCGTTGCCCCCTCTCGCGAGCTACCGGGATCTCACTCTCAGGTATGAGGACAGTCGAGGAACCGACTCCTAGCGTGGAGGGGGTGAAAGAGCTTGTATCGTCCGGTGTGACAACCGCGGGCCGTCTGGGCCGGGGCAGATGGAGCGCCATCGCCGTCGTCGCCGTGACGTTGATTCTCTACGCGATCGCGTGGCCGACGCTACCGCTGACCCACCATGTTTCCCCGCCACTTCTTCCACTGGTCGCGGCTCTGGCGGTGCTCCCGTTGGCCATGGTGCTCGTGCGGCCCGTCGTCGCCTGGATAGTGGTCGGAGCGGCCGGTGTCGTCATCCCGATCGCGTTCGACCGGGTTCCGGGCTACAGCTATCCCTGGCAGGTCGTGCACATATTGGTGATCCTCGCGTTGGTCTTCGCGGTCGCCGTACGCGAGGAGATCCGCATCGTGCTCGTCGTGTGGGTGGCGACGACCGTACTGTTCGCCGCATTCGTTCCCGGTCGCGACGGCTGGGGATGGGCGGTGGGTATCGCCGCGATCGTGGTGTTCGGCCTGCTGGTGCGCTGGCTGCTCGTCTCCCGTCGGCAACTCGCACGCGAAGAGGAGGTCAGTGAACTCGAGCGTGCACGGCGCGCCGCCCTCGAGGAGAAGGCGCGCATCGCCCGCGACCTGCACGACATCGTCGCCCACCACATGTCGATGGTCGTCGTGAGGGCACAGAGCGCGCCGTACCGGTTGCCGGATGTCGGCGACGATGTGCGCGCCGAGTTCGACGCACTCGGCTCCACGGCGCGAGAAGCCCTGAACGAGATCCGCACCCTGCTCGGTGTCCTGCGCAGCGACGGCCAGCCCCCCGAGCACGAACCGCAGCCCGGACTCGACCGCATCGAGGGGCTGTTCGAGTCCTTCCGTCAGGCCGGTATGTCCCTCGAGACCGAGACGGTCGGAACCCCCGTGGACGTCTCCGACATCATCGGGCTGACGGTCTACCGGATCCTGCAGGAATCCCTGGCGAATGCCGCCCGGCACGCACCCGGAGCGCGGGTGTGCGTACGACTGACATGGAACGCGGAGACCGTCACGGTGGAGGTGGTCAACGGACCGGCGGCTGCGGGGACATCCGCCATCACGGTCGATGGGCAGGACCACGGGGGCGGCAACGGCATTCGGGGTATGGCCGAGCGCGCCTCCGTCGTGGGCGGCCGGTTGGTCGCGCATCCTCGGCAGGACGGAGGTTTCGAGGTCCGGGCAGTTCTCCCGGTGCCGCCGCGCGAGGCCTAGGGTGGGTGCCGATGACCGAACCACGAGCTCACATCACCGTGTTCATCGCCGACGACCAGGCGATGGTCCGCCAGGGTTTCGGAGCGCTGTTGGGCGCGCAGCCCGACATCAGTGTCGTCGGCGACGCCCCCGACGGTCGGGCGGCCGTGGCCGAGGTGGCACGGCTGCGCCCCGACGTCGTCCTGATGGACGTGCGGATGCCCGAGATGAACGGTCTCGACGCGGCACGGCAGATCCTCACCGACACCCGGGAGCCGCGATCGAAGGTGCTCATGCTCACCACCTTCGATCTGGACGACTACGTGTACGAGGCACTGGGGATGGGGGCCAGCGGGTTTCTCCTCAAGGACGCCCCTGCCGACGAACTCGTGCGTGCGGTGCGGGTCGTCGCCGAGGGCCAGGCGTTGCTCGCACCGACCGTCACCCGTCGTCTCATCGCCGACGTCACCAGCCGGCGTCGGCCGGCGAGAGGCCGCGATCGTGTTCTCGCCCCACTGACCCCGCGCGAACTCGAGGTACTCGAACTGATCGCGCACGGCCTGTCCAACACCGAGATCGCGGAGCGCCTGTTCGTCGCCGAGCAGACGGTGAAGACGCATGTCGGGAAGGTGCTGGGGAAGCTGCACCTACGCGACCGGGCGCAGGCCGTGGTGCTCGCCTACGAGTCCGGTCTCGTCACACCCGGCTGAATCGGGCTGCCGTCCCGGTGGAGAACGGGCAGGATGGCGGTGCAGTACTTGTCCATCCGACGGGAGGTAGTGCGTGACGCGCATCGGCATTCTCACCAGTGGCGGGGACTGCCCAGGTCTCAACGCCGTCATCCGCGGTGCGGTGCTCAAAGGGACCGAGGTGCACGGGCAGGAGTTCGTGGGTTTCCTCGACGGCTGGCGTGGTCTCGTCCAAGGCGAGGCGATCCCGCTCGATCGCAGTCGTGTCCGCGGGCTCGCGCAGCAGGGCGGCACGATCCTCGGTACGAGTCGCTTCGGGCCGTATCAGGGGCCGAACGGGGGCGCGGCGAACATCCAGAGGACTCTCGACAAGCTCGGGATCGACGCTGTGATCGCCATCGGGGGAGAGGGGACCGCCGCCGCGTCGAAGCGGCTGTTCGGCGAAGGGATACGCATCGTCGGTGTGCCCAAGACCATCGACAACGACCTCAGTCAGACCGACTACACGTTCGGATTCGACACGGCCGTCGAGATCGCGACCGAGGCGATCGATCGCCTCCGGACCACCGGAAACTCCCACAAGCGTTGCATGGTGCTCGAGGTCATGGGCAGGCACGCGGGGTGGATCGCGCTGCACGCGGGGACCGCCGGCGGTGCACACGCCATTCTCATCCCCGAACATCCCGAGAGTCTCGAGCAGATCTGCGAGTGGGTGAGCAGTGTCCGGGACCGCGGGCGCTCGCCGATGGTCGTCGTCGCGGAGGGCTTCATGCTCCCCGGTATGGAAGAGGCCTACTCCACGAAAGGTCTGGACGGTTTCGACCGGCCGCGCCTCGGCGGCATCGGAGAGGCGCTGGCACCGCTGATCGAGGACCGCACCGGAATCGAAACCCGCGCGACCGTCCTCGGCCACATCCAGCGCGGAGGCGTGCCCACGGCCTTCGACCGAGTGCTCGCCACTCGTCTCGGTATGGCCGTCACCGATCTCGTGGCCGACGAGGACTGGGGACACATGGTCGCACTCCACGGAACCGACATCGCCCGCGTCGACTTCGACGAGCTCGCCGAGCCGAAATTCGTGCCCGATCAGCGCTACCAGGAGATGCGGATCCTCTTCGGGTGAGGCCGCGCGGCGCCCTGGGCGAGGCCGTCTAAAATCGGGATCATGACTGCCTCCATGTCCGCTGACCTGCTCGCCTACGATGACGTGCTCGCGAAGTTCGAGCCCGTGATGGGCATGGAGGTGCACGTCGAGCTGCACACCGCCACCAAGATGTTCTGCCCGTGCCCGACGACCTTCGGTGCCGAGCCCAACACCCAGGTGTGCCCGGTCTGTCTGGGTCTGCCGGGGTCGCTGCCCGTGGTCAACCAGGCCGCGGTCGAGTCCGCGATCCGGATCGGTCTCGCGTTGAACTGCTCGATCACGCCGTGGGGCCGTTTCGCGCGGAAGAACTACTTCTACCCGGATCAGCCGAAGAACTACCAGATCTCGCAGTACGACGAACCGATCGCCACCGACGGTTACCTCGACGTCGTGCTCGACGACGGCACCACTTGGCGGGTCGAGATCGAGCGCGCCCACATGGAGGAGGACACCGGCAAGTCGCTGCATGTCGGTGGCGCGACCGGTCGTATCCACGGTGCGAGCCACTCGCTGCTCGACTACAACCGCGCGGGCGTGCCGCTCATCGAGATCGTCACGAAGCCCATCGTCGGTGCCGGGGAGCGTGCTCCCGAGGTCGCTCGTGCCTACGTGACCGCCCTGCGCGACCTGCTGAAAGCCCTCGATGTCTCCGACGTTCGCATGGACCAGGGTTCGATGCGGTGCGACGCGAACGTCTCTTTGATGCCGATCGGCGCCGAGGAGTTCGGCACCCGCACCGAGACGAAGAACGTCAATTCGCTCAAGTCCGTCGAGGTGGCCGTGCGCTACGAGATGCGCCGCCAGGCCGCGGTGCTCGTCTCCGGCGGCGAGGTGATCCAGGAGACCCGGCACTTCCAGGAGGCCGACGGCACCACCTCGCCCGGCCGCCGCAAGGAGACCGCCGAGGACTACCGATACTTTCCGGAGCCCGATCTTGAGCCGATCGCGCCCGACGCCGCCTGGATCGAGGAGTTGCGCGCGACCCTGCCCGAACTGCCGTGGCTGCGCCGTGCTCGCATCCAGGCCGAGTGGGGGGTCTCGGACGAGGAGATGCGCGATCTGGTCAACGCCGGCGCGCTCGACCTCGTCATCGCGACCACCGAGGCCGGCGCTCCCGCTTCGGAAGCCCGATCGTGGTGGGTCGCCTATCTCGCCCAGCAGGCCAACACTCGCGGCGTCGAACTCGCCGCGTTGCCGATCACGCCCGAGCAGATCGCGCGCGTCATCGCGCTCGTGGCCGACGGCAAGCTGACGAACAAGCTCGCCCGTCAGGTCGTCGACGGCGTGCTCGCGGGTGAGGGTGAACCCGACGAGGTGGTGGCCGCCCGCGGTCTCGAGGTCGTGCGCGACGATTCGGCGCTGCAGGCCGCGGTGGACGCCGCCCTCGCCGCCAATCCCGACATCGCCGACAAGATCCGCGCGGGCAAGGTTCAGGCGGCGGGCAAGATCGTCGGCGACGTCATGAAGGCGACTCGCGGACAAGCCGATCCGGCGCGGGTGAAGGAACTCGTCATCGCCGCGTGCAGTTGATCAGTCGAATCCACCGCCGCCGGCCGGGAACTGGATGCGGACGACACGATCGTCGTTCGGCCCCGGTTCGGCGCCCGCCTTGTTGACCGTCGAGACCCACAACAGGCCGTCGGGGGACGAGGCGGCACCGCCGAGCATGCCGTAACGGTCCTCCGCCGCGAGCACCGGAGCCGCCGTGACGGATCCCGTGCCCGGATCGATGCTGAGGACCGCGACGGCCTTCGTTCCGGTGAGCGAGATCGCGATTCCGTCGGGCGCTGCCGCGCATCCGGCGACACCGGGGCGCTCGGGCCACGTCCACGCCGGGCCTGCGGCCGTCGAGCCGTCCACCCCGACGCGCTGGAGTCGATCCTCGAGGGGAGTGCGGTCGGTGACCCACAGGTTGCCGTTCGGATCCCGGCACACGTCGCCGGCGGTGCCGATCCCCGAGAGCACCACCGAGGGCGCGGCGGCCGCTCCCGGGGCCGGGAGCGGGAGTTTCAGGAGCTTCCCCGCGAGTGTGTTCGGATCGGTTGCGACAGCGGCGTTTCCGGCGTTTCCGGTGAGCACGACGAGCTCGGTGGGTGAGACGAACTCGATCGCGCCGGCGTTACCCGAAGCGCCGCGGGGTATCCCGGTGAGCACGTCTTTGGGAGTATCACCGGCGGCGATACGCACCACGCGGTTGTCGGCGGCCGTGGTGATGTAGGCGTAGAGCAGCCGGTCCTCCGCGAAGGTGGGGGACAGTGTCACGTCCAGCAGACCACCGTCGCCGGAGCCGTCGACCGGGATCGTGGCGACCTCGACCGGTTCGGTGTCCGGCGCGACCTGCAGGATCCGGCCCGTTCGGCGTTCGGCGACGAGTGCGGAATTCCCGTCGGGCATCGTCACCAGGCCACCGGTGACGTCCAGGCACGTGGCGATCACCGCCGGATCGGGATCGACGCACGGTCCCGGCGGACGAGCGGAGGCACTCGGTGCTGTCGTCGTGGTGGTGGGATCGAGGGGGCCCACGCCCGGCCCCGGATCGAAGGTGGGTTCGGGGGTGAACGGGCTCGATGCCGAGTCGTCGAAGCGGGCACACGAGGGAACCACGAGAACTCCCACCGCCAGCGCAACCGCTGCCGCGCGCACGCTCCACGAACTCGTCCACCGCGTACCCCGTGTCATGCCGCAAACGTTACCGGCACGACGCGCGCACCCGCGGATGCCGGGTGGAAGGGCTGGGGCGGGCATAGGCTGAGGGAGTGGCCGACAAGGAGACCGGCGGCACGCCGGGAGCGGGTTCGAGTCCCTACGACAACCAGCAGGACGAGCGGACACTCGAGATGCGCCGACCACGCGCGTCGTATCTCGACTCCGAGGACGATCTCGGCTCGGGCACGACCGGCCTGGGCAACGATGCGTACGTCCCCCCGACCGAACAGATGTACCGGCCGGAGCCGGTCTACGGCGCGGAGCCGGCCGGGGCGGTGGCGGCCGAGGAACGGGCCCCGGCGAAGGTTCGCCGGGGCACACTCGACCTCGGCCTGTTCGTCCTGCGGGCCGTGGTCGGTGCGATCCTCGTCGTGCACGGGCTGCAGAAGCTCGTGGGCCTGTGGAACGGTCCGGGCCTGGACGGCTTCGAGGCCACGCTGCGCGATGCGGGTTATCAGCAGCCCGCCGTGCTGGCGATCGCCGGGGCGGTCGGTGAGGTCGCTGCCGGGGGATTGCTGATACTGGGGCTTCTCACGCCGTTCGCGGCAGCCGCAATCGTCGCGATAATGGTCAACGCTGTGCTGTTCAAGCACGAACTCGAACCCGGATACCAGTTCTTCGCTTCGGAGTCGTCGGGCGTCGAATACGAGATCCTCCTCGTCGCCTGTGCGGTGGCGCTCGTGCTCACCGGGCCGGGACGCATCGCGGTCGACGGGCGTCGCGGCTGGGCGACGCGTCCTTTCCTCGGCTCTTTCGTCGTGCTGCTGCTCGGTGTCGCGGCGGGGGTGTGCCTGTGGATCTTCGGGCGGTGAGACATCGATGAGGAGGGGCCCCGCGATCCGGGCGGTTTCAAGGGGTCGACGCAACACCGCTGTTAGTTGGTGGTGATTAGATCACGCAGACGCTCGGCTGGGGTATCCCAGCCGAGCGTTTTGC